>DASZGQ010000141.1:0-6160 GCA_035938735.1 Methyloceanibacter sp. | reverse complement strand
GCGTTGGCGTTCGTTTCCAGAGAGCCTCTGCAATTCAAATTGCAAATCGGATGCGCTAGACCGCGTTGCTTTGCGTAAGGAGGGATCAGCCCTACTCCGCCGCTTCCTTCCGCGCCTTGCGCTCCGGCCGGCGCGCCAGCGTCTGCGCGAGATAGGCGCCGGTATAGCTGCGTTTGTTGCGCATGATCTCTTCGGGCGTACCCATGGCGACGATTTCGCCGCCGCCGTCGCCGCCTTCAGGCCCCATGTCGATGATCCAGTCGGCGGTCTTCACCACTTCGAGATTGTGCTCGATGACCACCATCGTATTGCCCTGGTCGACCAGCTCGTGCAGCACGTCGAGAAGCTTCGCGACGTCGTGGAAATGCAGGCCGGTGGTCGGCTCGTCGAGAATATAGAGCGTGCGGCCGGTCGAGCGGCGCGACAATTCCTTGGCGAGCTTGACGCGCTGCGCTTCGCCGCCCGACAGCGTCGTCGCCTGCTGGCCGACCTTGATATAGCCGAGGCCGACGCGGGCGAGCGTATCCATCTTTTCTCGGATCGACGGCACCGCCTTGAACAGCTCGGCTGCCTCCTCGACCGTCATGTCGAGCACGTCGGCGATCGATTTGTCCTTGAACTTGATCTCCAGCGTCTCGCGATCATAGCGCTTGCCCTTGCACACGTCGCAGGTGACGTAGACGTCGGGCAGAAAGTGCATCTCGATCTTGATCACGCCGTCGCCCTGGCAGGCCTCGCAGCGCCCGCCCTTGACATTGAAGGAGAAGCGGCCGGGCTTGTAGCCGCGCGCCTTGGCCTCCGGCAACTCGGCGAACCATTCGCGGATCGGCGTGAAGGCGCTGGTATAGGTGGCCGGGTTCGAGCGCGGGGTGCGCCCGATGGGCGACTGGTCGATGTCGATGACCTTGTCGAGATGCTCCAAGCCTTCGACCGCGTCATGGTCGCCTGGATGCTCGCGGGCACCGGTCAACTTGCGCGCCACCGCGCGGTACAGCGTCTCGATGAGGAAGGTGGACTTGCCGCCTCCGGACACGCCGGTCACCGTGGTGAACAGGCCGAGCGGGATGTCCACGGTGATGTCCTTGAGGTTGTTGGCCCGCGCGCCGATGACCGTGAGGCTGCGGCCGCGTGCGGGCTTGCGCCGCTCCTTCGGCATCGGGATCTGCTTGAAGCCGGTGAGATATTGCCCGGTGAGGCTCTCAGGGTTCGCCATCACCTGCTCCGGCGTTCCTTGCGCCACCACCTCGCCGCCATGGATGCCCGCGCCGGGGCCCATGTCCACCACATGGTCTGCCGTGAGGATCGCCTCCTCGTCATGCTCCACCACGATGACGCTGTTGCCGAGATCGCGGAGGCGATCGAGCGTCTCGAGCAGCCGCGCATTGTCGCGCTGATGCAGCCCGATGGACGGCTCGTCGAGCACATACAGCACGCCGGTCAGGCCTGATCCGATCTGCGAGGCGAGCCTGATGCGCTGGCTCTCGCCGCCTGACAGCGAGCCGGAGGACCGGGACAGCGTCAAATAATCGAGCCCCACGTCGTTCAAAAAGTTCAGGCGCTCGCGGATCTCCTTGAGGATGCGCTCGGCGATTTCGTTCTGCTTTGGCGTGAGCTTGGCGGGCAGTGTCTCGAACCAGCGGCACGCCTCGCGGATCGACATGTCGGCGACCTGGCCGATATGCAGGCGATCGATCTTCACGGCGAGCGCCTGCGGCTTGAGGCGATAGCCGGCGCAGACCTGGCAGGGGTGGTTCGACTGGAAGCGCGACAGCTCGTCCCGCACCCAGGAGGATTCCGTCTCGCGCCAGCGCCGCTCGATATTGGTGATCACGCCTTCGAAGGGCTTGGTGGTCGAATAGTGGCGGACGCCGTCGTCATAGGCGAAGGTGATCTCGTCATCGCCGGAGCCGTATAGCACCACGTTGCGGAAATCTTCGGGGAGCGACTTCCACGGCTTGGTCATCGGCTGGCGATAGGCGCGCGCCAAAGCCTCCAGTGTCTGCTGGTAATAGGGCGAAGTGGCCGATGTGCGCGCCCAGGGCGCGATGGCGCCGCGGTTGAGACTCAAATTCTCGTCGGGCACGACGAGGTCGGGCTCGAAGAACAGCTCGGTGCCGAGCCCGTCGCAAGCCGGACAAGCGCCATACGGATTGTTGAAGGAGAACAGGCGCGGCTCGATCTCCTCGATGGTGAAGCCTGAGACCGGGCAGGCAAACTTCGCCGAAAAGATAATGCGCTCATTATTCCGATCTGCGAACTCCACCACGGCGATGCCGTCGGCGAGCGCAAGCGCCGTCTCGAAGGAGTCAGCAAGCCGCGCGCTTCCGTCCGGGCGCACCACCACGCGATCCACCACCACGTCAATGTCGTGCTTGATGTTCTTGTCGAGTGATGGAACGTCCGCGATCTCGTGGAAGCGGCCGTCCACCTTCACCCGCTGGAAGCCCTTCTTCTGCAGCTCGGCGAAGTCGCGCTTGAACTCGCCCTTGCGGCCGCGCGCGATTGGGGCCAGCAGATAGAGCCGGGTGCCTTCGGGCAGCGCCAGCACGCGGTCGACCATCTGGCTCACGGTCTGGCTCTCGATGGGCAGCCCGGTCGCCGGCGAATAGGGGACGCCGACGCGGGCAAACAGCAGCCGCAAATAGTCGTAGATCTCGGTGACGGTGCCGACCGTGGAGCGCGGGTTACGCGACGTGGTCTTCTGCTCGATGGAGATCGCCGGTGACAGGCCCTCGACATGGTCCACGTCCGGTTTCTGCATCATGTCGAGGAACTGCCGCGCGTAGGCCGCGAGCGACTCGACATAGCGGCGCTGGCCTTCGGCGTAGATGGTGTCGAAGGCGAGCGACGACTTGCCCGAGCCCGAGAGCCCGGTAATCACCACGAGCTTCTCGCGGGGCAGGTCGAGGGAGATGTTCTTGAGGTTGTGCTCCCGCGCGCCGCGGATGGAGATGAATTTCGAGGTCATTACCTAGCCATGTCGGGGTGAAAGTGCCTGGCCGCAAGGCTTAGGCCCCTGAAGCTGGGCCCGCAAGGGCCTGACCGGGGATGACGGCAGGCCGAATCTCAGCCTAGATGCGGACCCGTGAAGCTCACCCGCACCCAGGTCATCCTTGCCGTGCTCGGCCCCATTGCGCTCCAGGCCGCGATCCTGCTTGCCATGGGCCGCGTGCCATCTGCAAATGCGGCTATGTCAAGCTGTGGCACGGCGTGGTGATGAGCTCGGAGAACTCGCAGCACCTCTCCGATTGGTACTCGCCCTCCACATCATGCAGGGCTTCATCTTCTATTGGCTGCTGTGGCTCCTGTCCCGCTGGACCGAAGTCCTTCGGCACGCGCCTTGTGCTCGCCGTGGCCATCGAAGCCTCATGGGAGGTGATCGAGAACACCGACTATCTGATCAACCGCTACCGCGGCACCACCGTCTCGCTCGACTATTTCGGCGATAGCGTGATCAACTCGGTGGCCGACACCCTCTTTATGGTCTTTGGCTTCTTCCTGGCGCGCTGGTGGCCGGTGTGGCTCACCATCGCCGTGGCCATCGCACTAGAGCTCTTCGTCGGCTACATGATCCGCGACAATCTCACCGTCAACGTGCTGATGCTGCTCCGGCCGGTGCAACCCATCCTCGATTGGCAAGCCGGCAGGTGAGGGGGTTTCTCCGCTAAAGCGGGATGCGGATGCCGAACACCATGATCAGGATGAGCCAAAGGAACGCCACCACCGTCGGATAGAAGGTGATGCCGAAGCCGAAGGCGCGCAAATAGGGGTTCCGGTGGTAGCCGATCCAGAACAGGATGCGCCCCATCATGAACAGCGCGGTGAGGAGTGGCAACGAGCGCGCTTCCTCCAGCGGGCAGTATATGGCGAGGCCGGCATTGGCGATGAAATAGGCGATGAACTGCTCGAAGGTGTTGAGGATGAAGCGGGTATTGATGTCGAGCGACGAGTTTGGCTTCGCCACCCGCCCGACCCACATGCTAGGATCAAGCCGCTGCGCCGCGACGATGCAGATACCAATAATGCCTGGCAGAAGCGCGAACACCGCGCCCTTGATCACCAGCGCCAGGCGATCGGCGATGCCCCAGGCGTCGGGCTGCCAATGCCAGATAAGCTTCATGCCCAGGAAGAAGGCGAGCGAGAAGATCCAGTTCGCCACCAGCACCATGATGAAAGGTTGCTGACGCGCGGTGAAGCCGAAGGCCTTGACGCGCGGGTGGCGCCGGGCGCTCGTGCGGCGTTTGGTAGTGTGGCGCTGTTCGACGGTGCGCTGCATCCCAGTTCCTGATCTTTGGGTGTCGGGTCCGCTGAGCCTGGCCTATAGATGGTGAAGATCGGGTTGCTGACCCGGCGGTGCCCAAGCGCCGTTCTCTTTAAGGCATAGTTCGCACCTGCACAATTCTCAAGGGCAGCGCTGTAGACAGTTAGAACAAAACGTGTACAAAGTCAGCGCAGACTCTTATTGTGGAGGGGCTTTAGCCCTGCCTAGCAACGAGCGCCCTGCAGGCGGTAGAGTTAACGCGGCGCTAGGATTGCCGGTGCCATGGAGGTCAAGAGATGGCTGGATCGATCAACAAGGTCATTTTGGTGGGCAATCTCGGAGCCGATCCAGAGGTCCGGCACACCCAGGATGGCCGGCCCATCGTCAATTTGCGCGTGGCCACGAGCGAGAACTGGCGCGACAAGGCGAGCGGCGAGCGGAAGGAAAAAACCGAGTGGCACCGCGTCGTGATCTTCAACGAGAACCTGTGCAAGGTCGCCGAGCAATATCTGAAAAAGGGCTCGAAGGTTTACATTGAAGGCTCGCTGCAGACGCGCAAATGGCAGGACCAGTCCGGCCAGGACCGCTACTCGACCGAGGTCGTGCTCCAACAGTTTCGCGGCGAGCTGACCTTGCTCGACAGCCGGCAAGGCGGCGGTGAGCGGGAGACTGCCGGAGCCTCTGCCGGGGACTTCGGGCGCTCCGGCCCGCTCGGCGGGGGAGGTGGACGCTCCTTCGACAAGGAGTTGGACGACGAAATCCCGTTTTGACCCTGAGAACGAAAAGCCCGGCGACTCTTCGGGAGCCACCGGGCTTTCCTGGCGTACTAAACGCGTCAAGCGCTAGTAGGTTTTGGTCTTGTCGTCGCTGTCGTTCTTGGCCGAGCCCTCCACCACGGGCTGCTCTTCAAGCGTCTTATAGGCCGGAGCAGAGGCGAGGGTCTCCTTGCTGATATCCAGCGCAGCCTTGACGTTGCTGTTCTCGTCACGCGTGAACTTGAGATCCTCGAAGCGGACCGCGACGTTCTTTTCGCCGATGCCGAGGAAGCCGCCGACACCGATCAGCGCGCCGATGACTTTGCCGCTTCGGTCAGTGACAAGATCGTTGACGTCGCCGATCTTCTCATCGCGGTTGTTGACCGCAGGCTTGCCGATGAGCTTGCTGGCGAGCAAATCGTCGGGCTTCTGCTCACTGAGAAACCGAGCGCTTTGGTCCGGTGCAATCGGCTTTAAAGCCTCCGCCGACTGATCGGGTGCAATCGGCTTTGCAGCCTCCGACGACCGGTCAGGTGTCTTCATTGCGGGCTCCGACGGAATCGCCGAAGGCGGCTCTGGTTGCATGGGAGCCTGCATGGGCGGCTGTTGCGCCGCATTGGGCGACGCGGGAGTCTGGGCCAGCGCCGGGGCCGCGCCCAACAGCAGCGCGACGGCCGTCGTTGCGAGGAAGCGATTCATGATGCTCTCCTTGTGTCGTTTTAAAACGAAGCGGACGAGAATCGAAACGATCCTCGCCCCCTGTCTGAACAACGTCTCTCGGTGTTGATCGTTCCCAAATTTGTCGCCAATGCCACTCATCAGCACACTGAGTGAATCGGCCCGCGGGCCGATCGGGACGTCTCCTGCGCGGAGCCTAGAAAACCTCTTCGAGTCCCGCCAACGAAAAGCCCGGCACCCTTTTGGGGCAACCGGGCTTCCAACGCGCCAGAGCGCTGTTGCGCTAATAGGTGCGGATCTTGTCCGCGTGCTGTCCCTTATTTGCGCCTTCCACGATCTCCTGCTCATCCAGCGACTGATAATCCGGCGCCGATGCCAGCGCCTCCTTGTTGATGTCAACCTTGATCTTGACGTCATTGTCGTCGTCGCGGGTGAATTTGAGATCCTCGAAGGGAATCGCCACGTC
>DASZGQ010000140.1:0-9300 GCA_035938735.1 Methyloceanibacter sp. | reverse complement strand
TTCGTCGGATGATATAGCTGACGATTTTCGTCGAAGGATCAAAACATGCCTCACACCATCATCGCAGACTTTTTCGCCAGGACGCTGGCCGACGCAGGTGTCGAGCGCATTTGGGGAGTTACCGGCGATAGTCTCAACGGACTGAACGATAGTCTGCGCCGCCTTGGACGCATCGATTGGATGCATGTCCGGCATGAGGAAGTGGCCGCCTTTGCGGCTGGCGCAGAGGCCGCCGTCACTGGGAAATTGGCAGTGTGCGCTGGCAGTTGCGGGCCGGGCAATTTGCATCTGATCAACGGACTATTCGACTGTCACCGCAATCGCGTTCCCGTTCTCGCGATCGCAGCTCACATCCCAACAACGCATCGCTTGGTTTTGTCGCCATGGAGATGAAGGCGGCCGGCTATCTCGATACCGGGACCGATCTCGAAAATCCCGATTTCGCCATCATGGCAAGGGCGATCGGCATCCACGGCATTCGCGTTGAGCGTCCTGCTGACCTCGAAAGAGCGATCAAGGAAACGCTCGCGCATGACGGGCCGGTGGTTGTTGATGTAGTGACGGCGAAGCAGGAACTTGTCATGCCGCCAAAAATCCAGCTCGAACAGGCAAAGGGATTCAGCCTCTATATGCTGAAAGCCATCATAAACGGAAGGGGCGACGAGCTGGTCGAGCTTGCGCAAACTAATCTGCGACGGTGAAAACAATATCGTCGACCACGCAAGACGCTAGGCAAAGGTGTTCTCGCGGTTCAATTCAAAGAGAGGGACACACTAAGGGGAAAGCAAGGAATCAGAGAGTCCGCTTTGGGTCATTAGCGGACCCCATGTGGCGGACGGTCCGGACACGCATCCCTCATGGGAAGGGATGGGGCGAGTCTACTGGAGCGTTGGGAGGCGGCGATAAGGAGCGAATAACTCCCTCCCCCCACCAAGGGGGAGGGATAAAGCGGCGCTCTAGTCGCTTGGCTGGCCTGAACCGCGCAATGTGACGATGGCGAGGCGGCCGTCAGTGTGCCAGGGATCGCCGCCGCCGTTCTTGCCTTCCCGCTCGGCGTGGAAGTCGTCGTTCCAGTCGACCGACTGCGCGAGACCGGCCTGTTGCAGCTCGCTCACCAGCCGGTCCCGCTCCGCATCAACATCCGGCGCAATGTGGTGGGTGACCTGTCCTGTGGTGTGGCTGAGCCTGACACTTCTATCGAAGGTCGCGGCGCCGAACCAGGCAGGCCGGTTTTCATACGCCTCATCCCAGCGCCAAAAGCGCACATGGTGCCGCTTGCCCGGACCACCGCCGATGGGCTGCTCGAAGGCAAGGTCTTGCTTGCGGCCGAACAGGAACAGATTGCTGACCGGCGCCTTGTCGTCGGGGCGGCGGAGCACAGTGTCGGCGGCGATGCGCACGCTGCTCCCCACGGTGATCGGGTTCGCCGGGAACCAGCCGCCGCCGTCATGGCCCGCACGATGACGGCTTCTTCGCCGAGGAGCGCAATGTTGATCGGATCGCCGGGGTGCCCATCCCCGGTCTGCGTGCAGCGATCGAGCTCTGCGAAAAGCGGGTAACGGCGAAAGTAAAGCGCCCACAGCCTCGGCACGATCAGATAGGCGGCGATGGCCCAGGCCAGCGTGATCACCAGCAGAGTTTTGGTGTTCATCGTGCGCGCTGCCTATCCCGCCCAGGGCGCCGCTTGAATGCCGAGCTCGTCGAGGATCTCGAGCCAGAACAGGAAATACAGGACGGCCGCCAGCCCGGCGAGAAAAGCTGTGAGGATCAGGAGCCGCCCGTTCTTGGCAAGCAGATAGGCCGGCAGGCTCAACGGCAGGAAGATCAGCATGAAGGCAGCGCTCGACGCCACCATCTCCATGCCGTCGCCCTTGGGGTCGGCGTGGTTGAACAAAAACACGGTGAGGAAGAGGATGAAGAGGCTCTCGACCGCAACCGCGAACAGGACGCTGGTGCGGAGATGCCTATCGCCGGTTGAAAGTGTCCATGGCCTTAGGCAAGCATCAAGCCGGCTTACCGGCTGGCTTGCCGGCAGGTTTGGCGGCGGTAGAGGCAGCGTAGCGCTTCTCGGCGAGCTTCACCGCGTAGATCGATATTTCGTAGAGCGCGATGGTCGGCAGCGCGAGCGAGATCTGGCTCAGGGGGTCAGGCGGCGTCAGCACCGCGGCGACGATGAAGGCGATGAGGATGGCGATGCGCCGCTTGGCCTTGAGCTGCGCCGCGGTGATGAGGCCCGCGCGCGCGAGCAGCGTGAGCAGCACCGGTAGCTGGAAGCAAATACCGAAGGCGAGGATCAGGGTCATGATCAGCGAGAGATATTCGCTGACCCGCGCGGTGAGCTGGATGTGCACCTGGTTATCGCCGGCCTGCTGCATGGACAGGAAGAACTTCATGGCGAGTGGCATGACCACGAAATAGACGAGCGAAGCGCCGAGCAGGAACAGGATCGGCGTGGCGATAAGGAACGGCAGGAAGGCCTGGCGCTCGCTGCGATAGAGGCCGGGCGCCACGAACATGTAGATCTGCGAGGCGATGACCGGGAAGGCGATGAACACGGCGCCGAACAGCGCGAGTTTCATCTCGGTGAAGAAGAACTCCTGCGGCGCGGTGTAGATCATCTCGATCGGCGTATCGACGCCGACAGCGAGCCGGTAAGGCCAAAGCAGAAGATTGTAGAGGGGGCGCGCGAAATAGAAGCACACGACGAAGGCGACGAGGATCGCGGCCATCGACCAGATGAGCCGGCGCCGGAGCTCGATCAGATGCTCCATCAGCGGCGCCTTGGTGGCCTCGATGTCCTCCTGAGTCACGGCGTCCGCTCTTTGGGCTTGCGTGCGCGCGGTTTCGGCGCGGGCGCGGGCTTGGTCCCCGAGTTAGTCTCGGCGACGACTGTCTTCTTGGCGGCGGTGGTCTTGGGTTTTTTGGCACGCGGCTTCGGCTTGGGCTTAGGTGCGGGTGCAGCCTCGGCGGGCGCGGACGCCGGCGGCGCCGGCTTCGGCACCATCAGCGGCTTGTCCACGGCCGCGCTCAAATTCATGTCAGACGCCTGCGCGTGAAAATCCTGCATCGCTTTGCGCACCTCGTCGATCTCACTGTCGCGCACCGCCTCCTCGAACTGGCGCTGAAAATCCGCGGCCATGCGCCGGAGCTTGCCGACGTAATGGCCGAAGGTGCGCATCAGCCGCGGCAGCTCCTTGGGGCCAACCACGATGATCGCCACCACGGCAATGACCAGGAGCTCAGACCAACCGATATCGAACATGGATGCGGCTCAAGCCAAGGTGTAGCGCATTTCAATGATACGCGGCCGGCGCTTACAGGGCGGTCTAGCCTGCCTTCGGGGTCCGCGGCGGCTTGGCGCGGGAAGCGGTCTTCGTCTTGGCGGCGGGCTTCTTGTGCTCGATCACCTTGGGTGCCGGCTCAGGCTCCGGCGTAGGCGCGGCCTCGCTCTCGCCCTCGGCCATCTCCTTCTTGAAGCTCTTGATGCCCTTGGCGAGGTCGCCCATCAGGCCCGATATCTTGCCCACGCCGAACAGAAGCACGAGCACCAGAATGACGAGCAGCCAGTGCCACACGCTGCCGAAACCCATCAAAAGTCTCCCTGAGCTGCTTTTCTGACACCACTATGGCAGCAAAGCGCAAGAGCTCGCAAGATAAAGGCGGCGCTTACAACGGTCCCGCCATTCGACGCATTGCCGTTCTCGGCGGCGAACACCAGCACCGCGCCGGCATCGATACTGATGCCGATCTAGCTGCTGACCGAAGGTGCGTCGCTTTCGCGCACGCGGGCGAAGAACGGCGCATCCAGCCCTGCACGGCCATCTCCACGAGCGCCACGTCGCCGAGGAAGCGGAGGCCGAGCACGCGCGCCGGGATGCCTTCGCCCGCGGGGAGCAGCCGCACGCCGCGCTGACGCACGCAGACGATCGCCTCGTTGCCGTCGGCGAGGCCGTTGGCGGGGAAGCTGCCGAGCGCGGTCTTGGCGCTGCCTGTCTCGACGCGGGCCGGCACCTCGTTCAAATCGGAGAAGGTGCGCGCGGCGAAGATGTCCTTCGGCGCGCGGTAAAGGTCGAGCGCCCTCCCAGTTTGCACCACGCGCCCTTTGCGCAGCAGCATCACGTGGTCGCCCATGCGCATGGCCTCCTCGGCGTCATAGGTCGCGGAGGCGCGGATCTAGGCCGGAGAAGGGCTCGTCCATGAAGCACGCTCGGGCGCGGGGCGATGGCGCGGGCGAGCGCCACGCGCTGCTGCTCGCCCCCGGGGAGGATGTGCGGGCGAGGCCGACGCGGGTCAATGCGGCAAGAGCCTCGCTGTTCGCCTCGCTGCAGGTGAGCGAGGGGAGCCCGAAGGCGACGTTTTGCTGAATGGTGAGATGCGGGAACAGCGCGAAGTCCTGGAACATCAACCCCACTTCTCTGGCGGAACGAAATGGTCGGGCCCCCGCCACCTCCTGCCCGTCGAGCAGGACGCGGCCAGACGCGGGCGCTCCACACCGGCGGCGATCCTGAGCAGCGTGGTCTTGCCGCAACCCGACGGTCCGAGCAGGCACAGCTTTTCGCCCGGCGGCACGTCGAGGGAAACATGACCGAGAGCGAGGCTCTCGCTATAGCGTCTGCAGAGATCCTCGAAGGTGAGGCGCGCGGCGAAGGTGACGCCGGCCCTGCCCCGCTCGCGCGTCGCACGTTTCGATGCGCGACCGTTTCCGGCAGTTTTCAAGAACTCAAGCACGAGGCTGGTCTACGCGGTTAGCGCGGCGGCTCGCCCTCGTCGCCCTCGGGGGCGTCGGCCTCCTCGCCAAGCTCGTCCTCGAGCGGATCCTCGTCTTCGCGGAGGTCGGGAGCGTCGTCGGGATTGGGCATGGCGAAGCCTGGGGGCAAATTGGAGTCGAGCAGCCCCGCGCCCTTCAGCTCGCTCAACCCTGGGAGGTCCTGGATCGAGTCGAAACCGAAATGGGCAAGGAACTGCTCGGTGGTGCCGTAGGTCACCGGGCGTCCCGGGGCACGCCGACGCCCCCTGAGCTTGATCCAGCCTGTTTCGAGTAGCACGTCGAGTGTGCCCTTCGACGTGCTCACGCCCCTGATTTCCTCAATCTCGGCGCGGGTCACCGGCTGGTGATAGGCGATGATGGCTAGCGTCTCGAGCGCCGCGCGCGACAGGCGGCGCTGCTCGACCGCCTCGCGCTCAAACAGAAAGGCAAGATCGTCGGCGGTGCGAAATGCCCATTTGCCGGCGACACGCACGAGATTGACGCCACGTTTGGCGTAGAGGTTACGCAACTCCTCAAGCAGCGGGGCGATGTCCTCGCCTTCGGCGAAATGCTGGGCAAGCTCGGCATGGTCGAGCGGCTCGGGTGCTGCAAATAACAGCGCCTCAAGAATGCGCAGCTTCTCTTGCCGGTCGGCGGACGGGCGCGCCATCTTGTTCTTGGAGGGAAACGGCAGCAGCAAAGAGCCGTGGCGACCCTCCCGCTTGTCGTCAACAGCTTCCAATGGCGTCGCCCTATCGAGATTGTTCGCAGTCATTCATGACCTCTTTCGTTGTCGTCAGCGCGTTGAAGCAGCCTCAGGCGTGCGGCGTCGAACTAAGAGCGGCGCGAACACCTTCGCTTGCCGGATTTCAAGCGCTCCCTCGCGTGTCATCTCTAGCGTCGCGGTGAAGCCGCTCGCCAGTGCCGTCCGGCGCAAATCAGTTCCCACCAGGAACTCGGCCAGCAGCTGATCGAGCGGCGCCCACTCGCACGACTTACCGAGCAGGCGCTCGAGCTCGTCGCGAGCTTCCTTGAGCGACCACACCGCACGCGGCCACACCTGCCAGCTCTTCACCGCCGTGCGCTGGCGCTGCTGGGCATAGGCCTTGAGCAGATCGTACAGATTGGCCTGATAGGTGCTCTTGCGGGTGATGCGCAAGGGTTCGGGGATGCCCCTGGCAAACACATCGCGGCCAAGCCGCTTACGCGTCATCAGCTGCGCCGCGGCTTCGCGCATGGCGTGAAGGCGCTTGAGCCTGAAGGCAAGCAGCTGCGCGAGCTCCTCCCCGCTCGGCTCGCCTTCGGCGTTTTCTTCGGACGGCAGGAGCAGCTTCGATTTGAGAAAAGCAAGCCACGCCGCCATGACGAGATAGTCCGCGGCGATTTCAAGCCTGAGCCGTCGCGCCTCGCTGATGAAGTCGAGATATTGCTGGGCGAGTGCCAGCACCGAGATCCTGGCAAGATCGACCTTTTGCGTGCGCGCGAGCGCGAGCAAAAGATCAAGCGGCCCCTCGAAGCCTTCGACATCGACGACCAACGTCTCGGTCGCGGACAACTCGTGACCATCGCCTTCTTCCTGCTCCCAGTGGGAGAAGTCGCCGCCTTGCGGCGCGTCGTCCATGGAGTCTTCGGTCGCGTTCATCTCATCTCGCCGCTTTTCCAACTCACGCGACGCTTCCGCTCCCGCCCGCCTCCGTCACAAGCACGAGCGCTTGATCGGCATCGAAGGCCTGCGGCTCGCCAAGTTCGGCGACAGCGCGGCCAAATCGCTCGGCGCTCTCGCCGTCAAGCGGTGGCACCGCCTTAGCGACTTCGCGCATCTCGGCAAGCTCGCCGCTACAATGGAGTGCGACATCGCAGCCAGCATCGATCACCGCGGCCGCGCGCTCAGAAAACGGGCCGCCAAGCGCCTGCATGCCGATATCGTCGCTCATCACCAAGCCGGTTAGCCCGATCAGCTCACGAATCACTTCGCCCATTATAACGGCCGAGACGCTTGCCGGTCGCTCATCATCGAAGGCGGTGAGCAGAACATGGGCGGTCATGGCGAGCGGCGCGTGGCACAGCGCCATGAAAGGCCGGAAGTCGACATCGATCAACTCCTCGGCCGAGGCATCGATCCGCGGCAGCGCCAAATGACTGTCGGCCATCGCCCGCCCATGACCCGGCACGTGCTTGATGACCGGCAGCACGCCGCCAGCGAGCGTCCCCTCCACGACGGCGCGGCCGAGATCGCTTACCACGTCGGAGTCGAAACTGAAGGCGCGGTCGCCGATAATGTCGTGTGATCCAGCTTCCGGCACATCGAGCACCGGCGCGCAGTTGACCGTGATGCCGGCCTCGCGGAGCTCGGCAGCAATCAGTCTCGCCCCGGCAAGGGCCGCGGCCCGGGCACCTTCCTGGTCGTACAGATAGAGATCGCCATAGACCCGCGCCGGCGGCATATTGCGCCACCGCGGCGGGCGCAGCCGCTGCACCCGACCACCTTCCTGGTCGATGAGCACGAGCGCATTGTCGCTCTCCACTACGTCGCGGAAATCTTCGGTTAGAGCGCGAAGCTGCGCAACGGATTGGCAATTGCGGGCAAAGAGGATCAGCCCGCAGGGACGCGCTTCTGCGAACAACGCGCGCTCGTCATCGGTCAGGGACGTGCTGGCGCAGCCGGAGATGAAGGCCTTGAACTCCACCACGCCGGGCTAACGGCCGATCGGCTCGCGGTCAAGCAGGGTCAGGAGGCTACTGGGCCGCCGTCACCAGGCAATCCGGATGGCCCTGCGACTTGAGCTGCGTGCACAGTTTCGTTGCGGTCGTCTTGTCGACGATCGGCCCAATGCGCAAGCGATACCAGACACCCTTCGCGCCAAGGTCGGCCTTCTGCACCATGGGCCGGTAATTGGCGAGCAACGTCGGATATTTCTGTTGCATGTCGGCGAAGGTCGCGAGGGCCTCGGTCTGGTTCTGCTTTGATCCGACCTGCACCACATATTGGCTCGGCTTGGCCGGCGCTGGCGCGGCCTCGGCGGCGGCGACTTTCGGCTTGGCCGGCGGAATAGCGGCGACAGGCTGCGGGTCGGCAGCAACTGGCGCCGGCGCGGCAGGAGCAGCGGCGGCTTCAGCAACTGGGGCCGGGGCTGGAGCGGCCTGCGGCATCGGCATTGCCGGCATGGCAGGCTCAGCGGCAGCTACCTGTTGTTGTGGTGCCGGCGCCGGAGCAGCATCGGCGGGTGCGGCCTGCTGCGGCGCGGGCTGTGCGGGAGCCGCGGGGGGCGGCATCACGGAGCCGTCGGGACGGACCACGAGGGTCTTCACGCGGCGGGGGCCGCCATCGGCTTCGCTCGGATCGTCGATCGTTGCGACCTGGGGCGGTGCTCCCGGCGCAGCTTGCGGTGCGGCCATGGGAGCGGGGCCCGGCATGGCCGGCATCGCGACATCTTCCTGCCGCGGCACGATGTGCTCGGCCTCTGGTTGATCTCCGTTCTGAAGGCGTTCGTATATCAGCTTGTTCTTGTGCGGAAAGTCCTTGCCGCCTGCCTGCTGAGGTGCCTCTTTCACGGGGCGGTTATCGGCCTGGACGATCGGAGGCTGCGCACCCCCGCTCATCGCTCCGCCGCTTTGCTTATAGGCGAAGGCGAGAGCGCCGCCGAGCGCAACGGCGCCGAGCAAGGCACTACCCACCATGAAAATGCTGCGGCCCTTCAAGCCAAACTTGCTGGCGGGCTTAAGTCCGGACTCCGCGGCGCCTGACATAAATTGGCTTTCATCCAAGAAGTCGGCATCCGACTGGTCGCCGTCGTAGAATCCTTGTTGTTCTGCCTGGTGCGCATATTTGATACCCCCAAGCGCGATCTGTGGAGGCTGGTCGTATACGGCGTCGAAGGTCTGCAGCGCCTGATGGGCCGGTATCGGCGCGACGTAATCGTGCGCGCTCTGGCGGGGATCGTGGCCGGGCTCGCTACCGTAGGAAGCGGCTGCATCGTCGAGATGCGTCGGCTCATGCTCGCCGATCGCATCGCCATGGGAGGGAACACCGCCGAAGTCTTGGCCACCGGCGAAGTTCTGAGCCTGCTCTTCCGGGAAGCTCGCATCCTGAAACGACGCGTCGGGGAAGCCCGCGTCCGGGAACGAGGCGTCGCCGAAACTCGTATCCGGATACGTTGAGTCAGCGAAATTATGGTCGGCAAATCCAGCGGCGGGTGCTGCCTCCGCCGGGAAAATCCGCTCGGGGAAGCCGGTATCCTTGAAAGATCGCGTGGGGCTCGGTTCGGGTTGGTAGCCGTGGCTCGGTTGGACGCTCGGCGGCATTGGTGCCGGGCGATTGGGCTGGATGCTTGGCTGAGTCTGGTAGCCTTGCGGCGGATAGGTTGGCTGGGGCTGATAGCTCTGCGGTGGAAACGGATTTGGAAATTCAGGGGTGGAGGTGTCGATTCGCGCGGGGCTGCTCGGAGCTTGGTAGGATGTCGGGGGGGCACCATTCTGGTTTGCATAGCCAGGTGACCGCGGGTCTACACCCCCTTGCCGCGCATAGGCTCCAAAGTCCGGTTTGGGCGGCTCCG
>DASZGQ010000139.1:0-3342 GCA_035938735.1 Methyloceanibacter sp. | reverse complement strand
CGACCTGCCGCTTTTGCCACGATCAACTCTTCAGACGTTGACGCCACGAAAGAAAGATGCACTGGCCGAGGCGAGGCAAACCATCGACCGCGTTCTCTCACGGCCATAAGTGGCCCAAGCTCGGGGCGTCCGCTTCGGCCGGCGCCCTTGTGTTGTAGGCTCTTCATCGGTTCAGCCAGGTTGTCCGAAACGAACGACATTCGCGGACGGTCGTAGGTCCCCAAATGGCACTAAGCGGACGTGCTGCGGGACCGTAGCCAAGGTCAGCTCCAGACCCTCCTGCGTCGCGAAGGGGTACCACTCGCGGCAAACGACGCCGAACCCCAGGCCGTACCCCGCGGATCAAGGTGCAACCAACGCCGGTTGCGTGTCTGGGATTTGAACCTACGCATACACCCCCCCGATTTCCCGAGAACGTGGCTTGCAGAAAGCTACCTAAATGCCGCCTAGCTAGGTCAGGCAGCTACCAATTAGCTGAATTCACTGGTGTAATGTTCGGTCGGCGATCTCGCCTACTCCCCTTTTGTGGCAGAGGGCTTTCCGATACGACCTAGCGCGATCGAAGCTTTGCGCAAGTCGCATGGCGGAAAGGGTGAGGGGTGAGGAGCAGCGAAGCCCCCTCACCCGGCGCGGCCGAGCAAGCTCGCCCGCGCCACCCTCTCCCAACGGGGGGAGAGGGAAAGTGTGATGCGCTCGTCCATCAGAAGAGCTTCAGCCCGGGAGGGAGCGGCAGGCCGCCGGTGAGGCTCTGCATCTTCTCCTGCATGAGCCGCTCGACTTTGGCCCTGGCGTCGGAATGCGCGGCGACGATGAGGTCCTCCAGGATCTCGGCCTCCTCAGGCTTCACCAGAGACGGATCGATCTTCACGCCGACGAGCTCGCCCTTGCCGTTCAGCGTCAGCACCACGAGCCCGCCGCCGGACTGACCTTCGACGCGGGCGCGCTCCATCTCCGCCTGCATCTCCGTCATGCGGCCCTGCAGCTCCTGGGCCTGCTTCATCATGCTGGCAAAATTCTTCATGGGTCGGTCCCGTCCTCTTTGAATTCAGTCTCGCCACCATCATCGGCTCCGGCCGGCGGTTGCTCGTTCCCCGTGGTCCGCACCGCGGCGATACGCGCATCGGGAAAATGTTGCAGCACTTGCTTGACCTCCGGGTGTTCGCGGATCGCCTCGATCTCGCGGGCTTCGCGGGCGCGGCGCTGAGCCCCGAGCGGCGGGGCGCCTTCCTCTCCGCTCAAGGCCACGATCCACACGCGACCGGTCCAGCTCTTCAGCTTGCGCATCAACTCCTGGCCGAGCTCCTTCGGCGCTGAGGCAAGTGGATTAATCTCAAGATGTCCGGGGCGGAAGCGCACCAGCCGCACCTGCTCGGTGAGCGCGTGTTTGAGCTTCAGGTCGCGGTTCTCCTCGGCGAGCGCGACCACTTCCTCGAAGCTTTTCGGATTGGCGAGCAAGGGTGCGGCTTCAGGTGAGGCGCTCTCCTCAACCGGCATCGACTCCTGTGGGGGCTCGGGACGAGCGGCATGGGTAGGCTGACGTGGCGCTTGCTTGCCGGAGACCGCGCGGCCGGCCCCCTCTCCTTCTCCGCCGCGCCCATCGCCAAGGCGACGCATGAGATCTGCGGGCGTCGGCAGATCGGCGGCGTAAGCGAGCCGCACCAGCACCATATCGGCGGCGGCGTGCGGTCGGGGCGACGCTTTCACCTCCTCCTGACCTTTCAGCAGCATCTGCCAGGCGCGGGCGAGCACCGGCATGGAGAGGCGCTCGGCGAGAGCGGCGGCGCTTGCCCGCTCCGCCTCGCTTGCGGCGGGGTCGGAGCTGCCGGCGACCTTGACCAGCGTCACGGCGTGAACCGCGTCGGCGAGGTCGGTGATCACTTGCGCGGGCTCGGCGCCGTCATTGGAGAGCGCGGCGAGTTTCTCAAGCGCCTTTCCAGCGCCGCCGGAGAGCACCGTCTCGAGCAGATCGAAGATGCGGCCGCGATCGGCCAGCCCAAGCAGCCCTCGCACAGACTCTGCCTCGACCTTGCCAGAACCGAAAGCGATGGCGCGGTCGAGGATCGATAGCGCATCGCGCACCGAGCCTTCCGCCGCGCGCGCGATCAGCATCAACGCGGCGGAATCGGCAGCGGCATTTTCCTGCGCGACGATGCCGGCGAGATGCCGCGCAAGTTGCTCCACCTCGATGCGCTTCAGGTCGAAGCGCTGGCAGCGCGACAACACCGTGACCGGCACCTTGCCGACTTCGGTGGTGGCGAAGATGAACTTCACATGCTCCGGCGGTTCTTCCAGCGTCTTGAGCAAGCCATTGAAGGCCTGCTTCGACAGCATATGCACTTCGTCGATGATGTAGACCTTGTAGCGGGCGGTGTTGGGCTTGTAGTGGGCGCTGTCGATCAGGTCGCGGATATCGTCGATGCCGGTGTGGGAGGCGGCGTCCATCTCGATCACGTCGAGATGGCGGCTCTCGAGAATCGCGCGGCAATGTTCACCCTCTTCCGTCATATCGAGGGTCGGCGCGCCATCGCCGCCTAGCGGCACATAGTTGAGAGCGCGGGCGATCAGGCGCGCGGTCGTGGTTTTGCCGACGCCACGCACGCCGGTGAGCATATAGGCATGGGCGATGCGCCCCGACGAGAAGGCATTGCGCAGCGTCTGCACCATGGCGTCCTGGCCGATCAGCTCGGAGAACAGCTTCGGCCGGTATTTGCGGGCAAGCGCAGTGTGGCTTTGGGCGCCGGCCCCAGGCGCGAGCGTGCTGTCGGCTTTCGCCGCTTTCTTGGAGCGCTTCGGGGCGCTTTCCTGCTGATCTTTGCCTTCGGCCATGGACAACGACTTTCACGCGAAAAGAGACACGGCCAGCACCAGGCCGGGCCAGAGGCCTCGACGCACGACAGATACGGGGCGCGCACGCGGGGTGGGAGGTTGAACGAACAACCCGCGTCAAGCTCGTTAGGGCTGCTTCCTTCCGGACCTGACCCGGTTGGCGAGGGACGCGCCTGCCGCCAACCTCCCTCGGAGAGTATATCGGGGATAGCGGTCGCTGTGGCAACCCGCGGAGAAATACCTCTCTGCCCCGGCCGCATTTCGGCCTGTCAGGCCGCAGGAGGGGAGGCCCGTTGTTTCTGAAAGCCTCCGCATCGGTCGTAGAAATAGAGCAGCACGAGCAGCCAGACCGCTATCAATCCGTCCGAGAAGATCGTCAGAAGGTTGTAAGGAGCATAATTCCCTTCGAGCGCCATCTGGCTAATGTGACCGTAGGTGGCCCCGAGCATGAAGACCGACCATCCAAGCCCTGTCGCAAGCCAGAACAAGCTGCAGAGAAAGCCGAGAACGCCCCCG
>DASZGQ010000138.1:0-4920 GCA_035938735.1 Methyloceanibacter sp. | reverse complement strand
CTGCTCACGTATGCCCGCGCCTTGCAGGACGTGGGCATCGACGCGCAGATTCGCCAAGTCGACTCGGCTCAATTTCAACGGCGCAAGCTGACTTATGATTTCGACATGATCCAGTACGACTGGCCGGTGTCGCTATCGCCTGGCAACGAACAGTCTTTTCGCTGGGGGAGTGACGCCGCGACAACCGAGGGGACCTACAACTATGCGGGCGTAAAAAACGCAGGTGTCGATGCCATGATCAAGGCGTTGCTGGAAGCGCGTGACAATGCGGATTTTGTTGCGGCGGTTCGCGCTCTCGACCGGCTTCTTCTGTCCGGCGACTACGTCGTGCCGCTGTTCTATTTGCCGAAGCAATGGCTCGCTTACTGGAACAAGCTGAAGCACCCTGCCGACACGCCGCTCTATGGCTATCAGATCGATACCTGGTGGGTGGCGCCTGGCCCCTAGAGCAAACGGCATTACAAACACCCGTCATGGCCGGGCGCAGTCCCGGCCATCCACGAATTTCCCGTTTCTACTCGCTAAAGACGTGGATGCCCGGCACCAGGCTAGGCATGACGAGGAGTATTGTTTCCGGTTTCCAAGAAGAACTTTTAAGCCGCTCTCTTGACCTGGCTGGCGATGTCGACGAGCCGGCGGAGCAGTTCACGGGTTCCGGCGAGCCGCTCCTCCGGCGTCTCCCAGTCTGCGTAGTAGATCAGCCGGTGGTCCGGCTGAAGTTTAACGCCCGTCCCTTCCTCGCGAATGAAGGCGATCAGACCTTCCGGATTGGCGAAGCTTTTGTTGCGGAAGGAGATAACGGCGCCCTTCGGCCCGGCATCGATCTGCTCGACGCCTGCCTGGCGGCAGAGCGCCTTGATCTCGACGATGTCGAGCAGGTGCCTGACCTCCTCGGGCAATGCGCCGAAGCGGTCGATCAGCTCTGCGGCAAATGCTTCGATGACGTCATGGCTCTCCACCGCCGACAGCCGCCGATAGAGTCCAAGCCGCACTTGTAAGTCCGGCACATAGCCCTCTGGGATCAGCACCGAGGTGCCGAGATTGATGCGCGGCGACCATTGATCCTCGATCACCGCCCCCTCCCCGCCCTTCAGCGCCATCACCGCCTCTTCCAGCAGGGATTGGTAGAGCTCGAAGCCGACTTCGCGGATGTGGCCGGACTGCTCCTCGCCGAGGAGATTGCCGGCGCCCCTGATGTCGAGATCGTGGCTCGCCAACATGAAGCCGGCGCCAAGTGTATCGAGTGACTGCAGCACCTTGAGCCGCTTCTCGGCGGCAGGGGTCAGCCGTGCATTGGCGGGGAGGGTGAAATAGGAATAGGCGCGCACCTTGGAGCGCCCGACGCGCCCGCGGAGCTGATAGAGCTGGGCGAGCCCGAACATGTCTGCGCGGTGGACGATCAACGTATTGGCCGTCGGGATGTCTAGGCCTGACTCTACGATCGAGGTCGACAGCAGCACGTCATATTGGCGGTCATAGAAGGCGTTCATCACGGAGTCGAGTTCGCGCGAGGCCATCTGGCCATGGGCGCGGGCGACCTTCAGCTCCGGCACGTGCTCTTGCAGGAAGGCAGCCGCATCGTCGAGGTCGGAGATGCGGGGCACCACATAGAAGGTTTGGCCGCCGCGGTAGCGCTCTCGCAGCAAGGCCTCGCGCAGGATGACTGGATCGAACGGAGTCACATAGGTTCGGACGGCGAGCCGATCGACCGGAGGGGTCGAGATCAGAGACATTTCGCGGACGCCGGTCAGTGCAATCTGCAAGGTGCGTGGGATGGGTGTGGCGGTGAGCGTCAGCACATGCACGTCCTCGCGAAGCTGCTTGAGCCGCTCCTTGTGCTGCACGCCGAAATGCTGCTCTTCGTCAATGATCAGTAGCCCGAGATTGGCAAACTCGATGGCCTTGCCGAGCAGGGCGTGGGTGCCGACGACGATATCGATGACGCCACTTTTCAGGCCCTTCTTCACCTCGGCAAGGTCCTTGCCGCCGACGAGGCGCGAGGCTTGCGCGATCTTTACCGGGAGCCCCCGGAAGCGCTCGGTGAACGTGCTGGAATGCTGGCGGGCGAGCAGCGTGGTCGGCACCACGACCGCAACCTGCTTGCTGGCGAGCACGGCGAGCAGGCTCGCGCGCAACGCCACCTCGGTCTTGCCGAAGCCGACATCGCCGCAGATCAGCCGGTCCATGGGGCGGCCACTTGCGAGATCGTCAAGCACGGCGTTGATGCTGGTGGTCTGGTCCTCAGTCTCCTCATAGGGGAAACGTGCGGAGAATTCGTCATAGAGGCCGTCTGGCGGGGTGATCACCGGCGCCTGGCGCAGCTCGCGCACGGCGGCCACCTTGATCAGTTTCTCGGCGATGTCGCGGATTCGCTTCTTGAGGCGGGCTTTGCGCGTCTGCCAGCCGACGCCGCCAAGCTTGTCGAGTTGGACACCAGCCTCGTCGGAGCCGTAGCGGCTCAGCATCTCGATATTCTCAACCGGCAGATAGAGCTTGTCGCCGCCCTGGTAGATCACCTCTAGACAGTCGTGCGGCTCGCCGGCAGCTTCGATGGTGGCGAGGCCGACGAAGCGGCCGATGCCGTGATCGGCGTGGACCACGAGGTCGCCGACGGTCAGGCTCGAAATTTCGGTGAGCACGTCGCTGCCGCGTTGCGCTTTCGTGCGGCGCACCAGCCTGTCGCCGAGGATGTCCTGCTCGCCGATGACGGCGAAGCCCGGCGCCTCGAAACCGGTCTCAAGCGGCAGCACGGCAAAGGTGGTGGTCGATTGCGATGCCGCCAGCACCTCTTGCCACGTATCCACGCGCAGCGTGTCGCCGATGCCATGCTCGGCGAGCAGCGTGGCGAGGCGTTCCTTGGCGCCCTTGCTCCAGCAGGCGACGAGCACGCGCTTGCCTTCCGATCTGAGCCTGCCGGCATGGGCGACCACGGCGTCGAAGACATTGCCGCCCTCGCGCTGCCGTTCCGCGGCAAAGGAGCGTCCCTGCCGTCCGCCAAAGGACACGACGGTGGCATCGCGCGCATCCGGATGCTCGAAGGGATCGAGCACGATTCTCTGGCGCCCTTGCAACGCCGCCTGCCAATCGTTCTCGGTCAAGAACAGGCTGTCCGGCGGCACCGGATTATAGGGCGGCGCGCCGAAGGCCTTTCGCTCCAGCGCCTGCTGCCTTGCATCGTAGTGGTCCTGGACTTGCTCCAGACGCTTGGCGCGGGCGTCGTCATCGAGCGCATCGAAGGTGACGACAGCCTCGGGCAGATAGTCGAACAGAGTCTCCAGGCGCTCATGGAACAGCGGCAGCCAATGCTCCATGCCCTGGTGCTGGTGGCCGGCGGAGATCGATTCGTAGAGCGGATCGTCGCCCCTGACCGGCCCGAAGAGCTCCACGTAACGGGCGCGAAAACGCCTGCGCGCATCTTCGGTTAGCGGTGCTTCACTCATGGGCAGCAGCGTGATTTCATCGAGGCGCGCCAACGTCCGCTGCGTCTCGGGGTCGAAGGCGCGGATGGACTCCAGTGTGTCGCCGAAGAAATCGAGGCGGACCGGTCTGGCGCCTGGCGGATAGAAATCGAGGATGCCACCTCTCACTGCATATTGCCCGGGATCGGTCACGGTACCGGCGCGGCCATAGCCGACGTGCTCAAGCCGCTCGATCAGCTCGGCCATGCTTACCGGATTACCGGGCACGAGTCGCTGCATGGCGCTGGCGAAGAACTCGTGGGACGGAACCCGCTGCAGCGCGGCGTTGACCGTGGTGAGCACGATCAATGGTGTCGCGTCGGGGCCATTGCGATGGTTGGCAAGCTCGGCGAGCGTGGCGACGCGACGGGCCTTGGTCTCTGCATTGGGCGCCACCCGATCATACGGAACGCCATCCCAGGCGGGAAAACTCAAGCGCTTCACGTCCGGCGCGAAGAATTCCAGCGCATCTTCCAGAGTGGCGAGCCGCTGACCGTCACGCGCGATATGCAGAATCGGCGTGCCTGCCTTAGTGCCGGCGAGATGGCGGGCAAGCGCGCCAAGCACCGCGGCGTCAAGACCCTCAGGCACGCCGCCGGCGATACCCGAGCCGGCCGCGAGCAACTGCGCAATGGGGAGACTTTCAGATGTCAAAGTTTCGGCCATGAACTGGTGGTTAGCAGCTTTTGATGCCGCCTTGCACGATCCCATGGAAGCAGCGCAAGCGTCGCATCAGTGTATCGAGCGCTGGCTCCTCCAGCGAATTTCCCTCGAACAGGCTCTCGGCGATCTCCGGGTCAGGGACTTCGATCAGGCGCTCAAGCACGCCAATTTCCGCGTCGCTCATGGTTTCAATGTTCCTCTCGGCGAAGCGGCCGAGCAGGAAGTCCAACTCCTTGCTGCCACGATGGGTTGCGCGGTACAGAGCCCGGCGGCGGCGCATGGCAAGATCATCGTTGGGCATGGGCGCGAGTTTAGAGCGGAGGCACACGATGCCTGTCAAGGCTGCAGAGCGCCACCTCTCGTTCATGCTTGTCATGCCCGCGAAAGCGGGCATCCAGTAGTCACCGGCGCCGCGAATCCGTTGAGGGCGGCGATTACTGGATCGCCCGGTCAAGCCGGGCGATGACAAAGAAAGAATATCAGGCGGCAATATGAGGCCCTCGCTCCTCGCTCCACTCTTCGCCCCAGCGCGCAGCCTTAAAGGCGTGGGGCCGCGCATTGAGGGCATGCTGAACAAGCTCGTGACGCCGCGGCATCAATCTGCTCATGCCCGCGTCATCGATCTCCTCTGGCATCTGCCGCAAGGCGTGATCGACCGGGCGTTGACGCCGAGGATCGCCGACGCCCGCATTGGCGAGCTGGCCACGCTGGAAGTGACCGTCACCGAGCATCGATCAGGGGACCGGCGGCGCGGCACTCGAGGGCCTTACCGCGTGCTGGTGGAGGATTCTTCGGGCGC
>DASZGQ010000137.1:0-4611 GCA_035938735.1 Methyloceanibacter sp. | reverse complement strand
GACCCGTGTTTGCCGCCGCTGCGCGAGGCGCCGCGATCTGCTTTTTGCCCGGGCGTCTTTCTCCGGCCACCGGCCGCATGATGGTGCCGAAAAGCTTAGATTTTTGGCCGATTATTATGGATAGTTGCCTCGAAAGGCGGATCCGGGTGTCCAAATACTGATTGCCTTTGGCCGTCTCGAGCAGGCCCTGCTGTTCATCGACCAAAGCGGCAAAATCCCCCAGCTCGTCGAAACGGGACCAGGGCTCAAGTCCTTGAGTTCTCATCTGTTTTACGAGCCGTCTAAACGCGGCTCTACCCTCTCGGCGAAGGGTTGCAGGCGGCTTGATCGGGCTCATCGAGTTTTCCTCGTTTCTCACGCGCGCGCGTTGCTAACGCTTTTTGGGCCGCGAAAAGTCGATACCGGCATATGGGGGGCTCTTCCAGCCGGATGGTCGCCGACCATCCTCTTCCGGAGGGCGTGACGCGTGTGACGAGAGAAAGGGTTTGCACCGTATCGCCCGCGCGCACACGCGCGCGTGTGACGGTGTTAATCTTTCCTGGTGTCACATGCGTCACGGTCATCGGAGCCGGATGCCATCGAAGCCGCGACCGTCCCGATGCCGGGATGGTTGCAGGCCTCTCGTTTCGAGTTGTTGAGCGAAGCGCTTTCGCGTCCCTGGTCGCTCGCCTGCGCGCTCCGCCCATTCCTTCCACGAAGCGAACAGGTCGCCCGATAGGCTCCAAGCCGAGGCATCGAGCAGGCACTTCTCCCCGATCCAGGCCGAGATTGCGTCCTCGCCCTCGAGGTAGGCTGCGGTGGCGTCGAGCACCGCTTGGGGTGGCCTTAAGCCGAGCTCCAACCAGTCCAGGCACCCTTCGATCATCCAGCCGAGGACGCCCGACCATTCGGCCTTGAGTTTTTCCACGAGATCGGGATCGCGGTCCTCTGGTGGAATGGTGACCGCGAAGGGGATGAGATGAAATCGGCGACGAATGGCCTCGTCGACCGAGCGGAGGCTCGGCCGGTGGTTTCCGACGATGAACAACTTGAACGCCGGCATGTATTCGAAGAAGTCCTGCCGCATGAAGCGGGCAGCGATCATATCGCCGCCGGTGAGCGCCTTGATCTTGCTCTCGGCCCATCGCCTGCCTTCCTCGGTCTCGGTCGCAGTGACGAGCCTTGCGCCCTGCAAGCCGGCGAGGTCGGTCGGATGGCGATCCGCCGATGAGGCGGTGAAGGTCTCGATCGGCGCTGCCTTGTGATAGCTGCCCATCAAGCCCGAAACCGTGCTGACGAGCGCGCTCTTGCCGTTTGCGCCGTTCCCGCGGCCGAAGAAGAGCACATGTTCCTGCGTCGTCCCTGTGAGCGCGTAACCGAGCACCCGCCGCAGGTATTTTTGAAGCTCGAGATCCCCACTCGTGATGGTGTCCAGAAAGTCCAAGAAGCGCGGACAGGCACCCCCCGGCGCGATGGCCGTCACCTTGGTGAAATACTGCGAATGCTTACGCTCGACCACATCACCGGTGCGCAGATCGATGACGCCGGACGGTGTATTGAGCATCCACGGATCCATGTCCCATTGGGCGACGGTCGCGGCGAGGCGCCGATCGGATTTCGCCAGGCGCTCGACGGCAGCAACGGTCTTAGCGCTCGCGATCGCAGACGCTAATTTGAGCTTATTGCATTCAGCTGCCGCCTCTCGGCAGATGGCTCGGGCCAGGTCAAAAGCATGCAGCGTTTCGTCGAAGTGCCAATGCGTGCCCGTCCAAGAGAGCCATTTGCTCCACTTCGCTACATACCGAAGACCATCGGCGTGGCGCTCGGCAAACTTCAGTGCGAGCGCCTCGTCGGTGAAAGCCGGCGGCCTGTCTTCGGTGACGACATCATTTCTATTTCGGTCCTGATAGTCGGCGAGCTCCGCAACACCATTAGCCATTGCCCGCCTCCCTGCGTCGGCGGAGCTCTTTGCGGGCGATGGATTCGACGGTCTGGATGACCTCCTCGCTGGAGAGCGGGGGCCGGAAGCGCGCGGCGTTGAGCGCCTGCAAGAGCTCAAGCGTGACCACCGGATCGACGTAACGACGGAGCAAATGGCCTGCGAGCTTCGCGACGGTCGCATTGCGAGAACCCTCGGCAACCCCCTCGCACACGAACTGGCGCCAGACAGACGGCGAGTGCGCTGCGCCCGCTGGAGCCGGCGCCGTGAGCTCGCGGACGATCCATTCCGGCATCGGTGCGATCGGCACCTCGTCGGGATGGTGATCGACGCTCCAGGCGTAGGTGCGCCCCGAGACGTGCACGCTCGGCACCCCGACCACGTAGCCGCCAGCGCTTTTGATATCGAGGCCCGGCGCGAGGAGATCCTGACTACAAGGTATCCGGACGGAGGGCGCAGAGAAGTAGGCATGGAAGCCGCCTCCGCCGGTCAGCACTCGCCAGGTCGGCGGCAACTCACCGTGCTGTTGCTCCAGCGCCTCGAGGCTGCGATCACCTCCCTTCCGAGGGTCGACATCGAGGACGATGACGTCGCCGCAGACGACGCCGATGTTCGCGTGCGGCGCGACGTGCCACCAATGGCGGATCACCTCCTCGACCAGGGTCGCGTCCCTCGGCCAGCTTGGCGCAAGCCGGGAAAGCGGATGCTTCGCGGCGCCCTCACAGCGCAGCCGCCCGCATCCGCACGCGAAAGAGCCATCACCGAGCGCCACGGCCGTGTGTAACGGAATCACGCGCAGCCCCCGCCTCGCGAGGTCTAATGCGCCCTCCAGAAGGGCGCTCACCGGGCGCCTCCCAGCGCCATCCCGACAAGGCCCTTGATGAGCTGGCGCTCGCTCTCCTCAGCCGCTTTGAGAACCGCGAATTGCTCGGGCGGCAAGTGACGCTGGATCGTCGACTCGACCAACTCTCGAAGGGTGTCCGGCGGAATGGCATCCAGTTCGACGCTGTCGCCGACGAAGTTCTTGGCCCGGCTGTCCGACACCTTTGTTTCACGCGACGGAAGGTCCCAAGCGTAAATTTGCTCGCGTGTCACAGCAACGCGTTCGAAGGTGATATCCGCGTCGGGCGCCATCTCCCTTAGCGTGTCTTCGATCTTCTCGCCGGCATCGACGCCAGACGGGTCGTGGTCACCGAAGTGATAGATGTGGGTCGGCAACCCCAAGCTCTTGATGTAGTCAGCGGCGCCGTAGAGAAAGGACAAGCTCGCGTAGCCGCGCGCGCTCATGAGCGGCACGTCGTAGGCGCTCGTTATGGGAAAGACGACGCCCGCCAGCGCATCCTTCTCAATCCAGATCTCGACGTAGGCGCCCACCTCTGACCACAGTGCTTTGCGGTAGAGCTCCGCCGTGTTCTGGAGCGCCTGCTCGATGCCGTTGAAGGTGCGGGGCTTACGCTGGTAGCGAGTGTGATCGGTAATCCAGTCGTAGGGCATCAAGCCTGCGCGCCGCATCCACGCCAGGTCGGTCTGGACCTTGTTGTAGCCCGACTCGGTCTTGTCGACGATGTTCCTGACGGTAGCCTGATAGAACACCTGGCGCACCGTCATCGGCTCCATCTCCGACACGATGGTGTAGAGAGCCGCCCGGCGCCGATCGAGTTCCGCGCCGGTCGCGCGCACACGCTTTATATGTCTAGCCTGATAAAGCGCGCTCATGACGGCGCGCCCCCGTCCACCATATCGAGCACCATGCCGATCGGGCCACTTGCGCGCCCATCCGACGCTCTGGTCAAGGCGTGGCGGAGCGTGCAGATAGGGCAACCGAACTGTGGGGCGATGGACGTCACGATCGCGGCATCACGGGCCGCGTCGGCGGCCGCGGAGCCCGCCTTATTAGAGGCGACGAAGATCTCGGCGATCCGGCCATCGCTGAACCTGCCGACGCTGGCCGTGTAACGCAAGCCGTTGTGCGCGAAGTCGAGGAGCTCGGCGCGGCGCCTGTTCGGGAGTCTCTCGCGCATCATGGCCGCGCCTCCCCGAAAGCGAGGAAGGCGACCGCGCGCGCGATCGGCAGCGCCAGGCCGAACTTATTGGCGATCTTGCGCGCTTGCCGATCTGGCAGGCTCGGGCTATCTATGGTGGCAGAGGACTTTGCTGGCGAGCGAAGCTTCCTGGGGCCGTCCTTGGCGCTACCGCGCTTCGGGCGGCCTCTCGCACGAGAGGGGAACCGCATGGCGCATCAAGCCGCCTGCGTTTCGAAGCGGGCCCGAAGAGCACTCCGCTTCGAGGTCCAGAGTTTGCCGACCTTGGTAGCCGGCAAGAGGCCCTGCGAAAGCATGTTATAAACTTGCGCTTCGGTGCGCCCAATCTCGCGAGCGATAACCGGGACGCCCCACAATAGATCGTCGGCGAGCCGAACATTGCCATCGGTGGGGCGATCGGCATGGTTCATGTTTTGCGCGCTGGCAATGATGGCGGCCGTGGAGGTATCAGGCATTGGCCGTTCCTCATGGTTTATGAAACGGCCTTCCATTTACTACGGTCTTTTTTTCTTAAAAACGCCCCCTAATTCCCCGAGAGCAATTAAGGGCGGAAATGGCGCTTATCTGCGCAAGTAGCTCGTCCGCCCAGCGACGGCCTCGCGGAGCTCGGTCTCGTCAAGGCCCGTCAGATTGGCGACTTCTCGGATTGCT
>DASZGQ010000136.1:0-1626 GCA_035938735.1 Methyloceanibacter sp. | reverse complement strand
CAAGCAGAAGTGCAAGTGCGCCCGCCCCAATGATGATAGGAGCGTTCTGATGGAACGTACGCATAACCAATCGCCCCCCACACTGGTGCGAGATGACCCCCCGCCCCAACTATCAACGGAGACGATGGTGCAGTATCAGGGTGAGGAAATCGTAAACGCCCGGGATAGTTGCCAGAGCAGCATGACCAAATCTCCTGACCAGCCTTTCGATCCAGGCCCGCAGGCCCGCGACTTCACCGGCGCAACTGACCCGTTCGCGCTGTTCGCGGCCTGGATGGCGGAGGCGGAGGTGACTGAGCCCAACGACCCGAACGCCATGGCGCTCGCCACAGTCGACGGGCAGGGTCTGCCCAATGCACGCATGGTCCTGCTCAAGGCCTACGGGCCTGAGGGCTTCATCTTCTACACCAACAGCGAAAGCGCCAAGGGAACGGAACTCGCCGCCAACCTCAAGGCGGCGCTGTTGCTCCACTGGAAAAGCCTGCGTCGCCAAGTGAGAATACGCGGGCCGGTCGAGCCGGTGACCGAAGCAGACGCCGACGCCTATTTTGCCACGCGCTCGCGGGAGAGCCGCATCGGTGCCTGGGCGTCACAACAGTCTCGCCCGCTCGCTAGCCGAGCCGCGCTCGAGGAGGCGGTCGAGCGCAACGAGGCAAAGTTCGCCGGACAAGACGTTCCACGGCCGTCCTATTGGAAGAGCTACCGGGTGGTGCCGCTCGAAATCGAATTCTGGCATGGCCGGCCTCATCGCCTGCATGACCGCGTCGTATTCCGGCGCTCCTCGCCGGCCTCGCCATTCGTCAAGACGCGGCTCTATCCGTAATCGCGTTTAGAACCTATTTTGCCGTCATGGCGCAGATTCCCAATGAAGAGCGCAAGACGCTGATCTTGACCGGCGCCTCCCGGGGCATCGGCCACGCCACTGTGAAGCGCTTCTCCTCGGCATGGTGGCGGGTGATCACCTGCTCGCTCCACGGGTTTCCGAAGAACTGTCCGTGGGAGGCAGGGCACGAGGATCACATCCAAGTCGATCTCGCCGATCCCGACAACACGCTTGCAGCCATCGCCGTGATGAAGGAGCGGCTGAAGGCGCAAGGCGGCAGGCTCAACGCGCTCGTCAACAATGCGGCGATCTCGCCAAAGGGAGAGGAAGGCCGTAGGCTAAGCAGCATCGAGACCGATCATCGGGATTGGATGCAGGTGTTCCAGGTGAATTTCTTCGCGCCGATCATGCTCGCCCGCGAGCTGGAGGCCGCGTCTGGCGCCGTGGTCAATATCAGCTCGATCGCGGGCGCCCGCGTGCATCCCTTCGCAGGATCGGCCTATGCCACATCGAAGGCCGCGCTTGCCGCGCTGACTCGTGAGATGGCCGCCGACTTCGCCCCGCGCGGCATCAGGATAAACGCCATCTCGCCGGGGGAGATCGATACCGCAATCCTAGCGCCCGGCACCGAGACTCTGATTGCCGGTATCCCCATGCGCCGGCTCGGGCAGCCAGAGGAGGTGGCCAAGGCCATCTATTTCCTCTGCACCGAGCAATCGAGTTATATCAACGGCGCCGAGATCTCCATCGACGGCGGCCAGCATGTGTGACCCACCCTTCTTGGCGATAGACCTAAATTAAAT
>DASZGQ010000135.1:0-2712 GCA_035938735.1 Methyloceanibacter sp. | reverse complement strand
CCGATCTGCCCGAGGCCATCGAGAACACCATCGAGGTCGCCCGCCGCTGCTCCCACCGGCCGCGGGAGCATGCGCCTATCCTGCCGCAGTTCGTGAACGGCACAAGATCGTCCGGAGCCCAGGGAGAGACCGAGGCCGTCGAGCTTCGCCGGCAGTCGGAGGCCGGTCTTGCTCGCCGATTGGCCGAGGAGGGGGTGGCTCCAGGCTACGAGGCAAAGGCCTATGCCGATCGCCTCGCCTTCGAGCTCAACGTCATCACCGGCATGAACTACCAGGGCTACTTCCTGATCGTCGCCGATTTCATCCAATGGGCGAAGGCGAGGGGAATCCCGGTGGGGCCCGGACGTGGCTCAGGTGCTGGGTCGCTCGTCGCCTGGGCGTTGACCATCACCGATCTCGATCCGATGCGCTTCGGGCTCCTGTTCGAGCGCTTCCTGAACCCGGAGCGCGTGTCGATGCCTGACTTCGACATCGACTTCTGTCAGGACCGCCGCGACGAGGTGATCGCCTATGTGCGCGAACGCTACGGCGCCGACCGCGTCGCCCATATCATCACCTTTGGCAAGCTGCAGGCCCGCGCCGTGCTGCGCGACGTCGGCCGCGTATTGCAGATGCCCTATGGCCAGGTCGACCGGCTGTGCAAGCTCGTGCCCCACAATCCGGCGAACCCCATCACGCTCCCGCAAGCCATCGCCAGCGAGCCCCGGCTGCAGGAGTCGCGCGATAGCGAGCCTATCGTGGCCAAGCTGCTCGATATCGGCCAGCGCCTGGAGGGGCTTTATCGCCACGCCTCGACCCACGCCGCCGGCGTCGTGATCGCCGACCGGCCGCTGATCGAGCTTGTGCCGCTCTACCGCGATCCGCGCGCTCAGCTTCCTGCCACGCAATTCAACATGAAATGGGCGGAAGCCGCAGGGCTCGTGAAGTTCGACTTCCTTGGCTTGAAGACGCTGACCGTGATCGAAACCGCGCGCGAGCTGCTCGCGCGGAAGGGCATCACGCTTGATCCGGCGCGGCTCCCCCTCGACGATGCCGCGAGTTACGAGCTTCTCGCCCGCGGCGATACGGTCGGCGTGTTCCAGCTCGAAGGTGCTGGCATGCGCGACGCCTTGCGCAAGCTCAAGCCCGACCGCTTCGAGGACATCATCGCCATTGTGGCCCTCTATCGCCCGGGACCGATGGACAACATCGACAGCTATGTCAGCCGCAAGCATGGACGCGAGCAACCTGACTATCTGCACCCGTTGATTCAGCCGACCCTCGAAGAGACGTACGGCGTCATCATCTACCAGGAACAGGTGATGCAAATCGCAAGAGAGCTCTCCGGTTTCTCGCTCGGCGAGGCCGATCTGCTTCGCCGCGCCATGGGCAAGAAGATCAAGAAGGAGATGGCGCAGCAGCGCACGCGCTTCATCGAGGGCGCTGTGGGCAAGGGCGTGGATCGCGCCCGGGCCGAGTTCATCTTCGAGCTGGTGGCCAAATTCGCCGGCTACGGCTTCAACAAGTCTCACGCCGCGGCCTACGCGCTGATCGCCTATCAGACGGCGTATCTCAAGGCCAACCACCCGATCGAGTTCCTGGCGGCCTCAATGTCACTCGATATCGGCAACACCGACAAGCTCAACGGCTTCGCGCAGGAAGCCCGCCGTATGGGCATCCGCATCGAGCCGCCGTCGGTCAATCACTCCGAGGCCGGCTTCATGCCAAGCGACGTCGCCATTCGCTATTCGCTCGCGGCGCTCCGCAACGTCGGCCGGCAGGCCGTGGACCACATCTGCACCGAGCGAGAGAAGCGCGGACGCTTCAAAGATGTTTCGGAGTTCGCCCGCGCGATCAACCCACGTATCGTCAACAAGCGCGCACTGGAAACGCTCGCCGCCGCGGGCGCTCTCGACGAGCTTGGCATCGACCGTGCCACAGCTTTCGCCAATGTCGATCGCATCATGGCCGCCGGCACGCGATCGCTGGAAGATGCGAATGACGGCCAGAACGACCTCTTCGACGGCGTTGCGCGCACGCCGCCGCCGATCGAGCTCCGCCCCGCCGAGCCTTGGGTGCCCACAGACTGGCTGTCGCGCGAGTTCGAGGCGGTCGGCTTCTTCCTCACCGGCCATCCGCTTGACGACTATCAGGACGTGCTCGACGCGCTCGGCGCCGAGACCTGGGTGAACTTCGCAGCCAAAGCCCGCACGCGCCGCGTCGTTGGCACGCTTGCCGGCACCGTCCTCGCTATGCGCGAGCGGCAAGGCAAGAGCGGCAATGCTTACGCCTTCGTCGCCTTCTCCGATCCAACCGGCCAGTTCGAGGCTGTGGTGTTCTCGGAAGCCTTGGCCGCCTCACGCGAGCTGCTCCAGCCCGGCGGTGCCGTACTGCTCGATGTCGAAGCCGAGGCTGACGGCGAGACCGTCAAGGTGCGCGCCCAGCGAATTTCCTCCCTCGAAGCCGTGGCAGAGGCCCGCCACACCGGGATCAAGATTTATCTCGAGGGAACCCGCGCGCTTACCACCCTCGCCAAGCAGGTCGGGGGAGGGCAGGGAGAGCTTAGGATTGTGCTCCGCCTCGACGATGCCGGGCGAGAGGTTGAGTTCGTGTTGCCGCGCGGTATCGACGCCACCCCGAAGCAGCGCAGCGCGCTCAAGCTCGTTGATGGCGTGGCCGCGGTCAGCGTCCTCTGAGCGGCCGCAACCGACAGTTCTCCCCGATCTTGCCAAG
>DASZGQ010000134.1:0-4825 GCA_035938735.1 Methyloceanibacter sp. | reverse complement strand
CAATGAGCGAAGGCCCTCTCGTAATGGTCTGGGTCCGGCTCAGTTGCGGCGCGGCCAAGACCGGCGCTTCGACGAATCAGCGGCTCATAGACGAGCTTCCAGAACTTCGCCGGCCACATGAAGGTCTTGTAGTAGAAGCCCGCGCTGAAAAACGGGCTGAGCAGGCCGTTGATCGACTGCACGTCGAATCTCAGTGATGGCCAACGGTTTTGGCTCGCGGCTTCGAGCCCATCGTACAGTTCCACCATCGTCGCGCGGGTGTTGGGCTCGCGTCGTGGCCCTGTCCGCATCTCGACCAGAGCATTTGGTTCTTCGGCGCCGGCGCTGAAGCTGCCGCGCGGCCGGTGATATTTGAACGAGCGGCCGAGCAGACGCTCGCCATTGGCGAGGAGTGCCGATGCGAGCGTATCGGCCGGGTGCCCGGTGAAGCTCTTGCCATCGAAGGTGAAGCGAAGCGTGCGCTTCCGATCGATCACGCCGCCGGAGGCGAGACGAAACGGCCCCTGCGGCGTCGCGGGAGGCGTCATGGCTTGCCTCCCTCGGGCTTAGCCAGCGCGACACCCTCGATTTCATGATTGCGCGTATCGCGCACCACGCGGAGCCAGGAGCGGCAACCCCCGCCGTGATACCAAAGCTCGGCCAGCGGGCCTGCCGGATTCTCCCGGATATAGAGGTAGTCGAAGAAGGCGTCCTCGGCGCCCGCGGCCGCGGGGTCTGGGCGCTTAAGGTCGGCGGCGCCGAGATAGGTAAACTCGCTTAAGTCGCGCTCACCGCAATAGGGACATTTGATCCGCATTTCGCCCTCAGTGGAGATTGGCTTGGGCGCCCATGCCCTTCTCGTCGAGCACTGCGCCTGCGCGATAGCGGTCCAGGCGGAAGGGACGGATGAGGTCGCTCGGCTCATCCTTGGCGATCAAATGCGCAAAGGCCTCGGCAGAGGCTGGCGTTGCTTTGAAGCCGCCATAGTTCCAGCCGCAATTGAGATAGAGACCGCTAATGTCGGTCTTGTCGATGATGGGTGACCCATCCATCGACATGTCGAGCAGACCGGCCCAGTTTCTTAGGATGCGCAGCCGCGCGAGACTGGGAAAGAGTGCGAGCCCTCCCTCCGCCACATCCTCCACGACGGGAAGGTTGCCGCGCTGGGCGTAGGAACTGTAGCCATCGAGATCGCCGCCAAAGACGAGACCGCCTTTGTCGGACTGGCTGACATAGAAATGTCCGGCACCAAACGTCACCACGTGATCGATCAGCGGCTTGATGCCCTCGGTGACGAAAGCCTGGATGACATGGGCCTCGATCGGCAGGCGTAGGCCGGCAAGCGCGCCGACGCGGGAAGAACTGCCGGCGACGGCGAGCCCAACCTTAGACGCGCGAATATAGCCCCGGGTCGTTTCGACGCCTCTGATGCGGCCCTGCTCGATGCCGAACCCGGTGACCTCGCAATTCTCGATAATATCCACACCACGGGCATCGGCGCCGCGCGCATAGCCCCAGACGACGGCGTCGTGCCGCACCGTGCCGCCTCGGCGCTGCATCAGCGCGCCGCTGATGGGAAAGCGAGCATTGTCGAAATCGGCGAGCGGAAGGAATTCGCGCACCTGGTCGCGCGTCAGAAGCTCGGCATCGACGCCGGCAAGATGCATGGCGTTGCCGCGCCGCGCATAGGCATTCCGTTGCGGGTCGGAATGGAAGATGTTAAGGATGCCGCGCTGACTAACCATGGTGTTGAAATTGAGTTCTTGGGAGAGCCCCTCCCAAAGCTGCATGGCGCGCTCATAGAAGGCGGTATTTCCGGGCAACAGGTAGTTGGAGCGAATGATCGTGGTGTTGCGCCCGATATTGCCGGAGCCGAGATAGCTCTTCTCCAGCACCGCGACATTGGTGATGCCGTGCTGCTTGGCGAGGTAATAGGCCGCGGCGAGCCCGTGCCCGCCGCCTACAATCACCACGTCATAGGCGGGCTTGGGCTCCGGTTTCCGCCAGGCCGGCGTCCAGCCGCGGTTCCCGGTGAGCCCATTTCTCAGAAGGGCCAAGGCCGAATAGCGCATAGCTCATCTTGAGCTTGCGAGCCAGCCCTTATTGACACTTAGCGACGCCTGCTTGACAATTTACGACATGGGCAGAAAGCAAGCCGCGCTCCCAGCCGACCCCAAAACGACCAGACCGCAGTCGGTTGGTTTTCTGCTGGCGCCGGGCTTTGCGCTGATGTCCTACGCCGCGGCGGTCGAGCCCTTGCGGGCGGCGAACCTCATCTCTAGCAAACCGCTCTATCGCTGGTGGCACGCGGCTCCTGGTGGCAAACCGGTCATGGCCTCGAACGGGCTTACCATCATCCCCGATATCGGCGTCGGCACCGACCGCGACGCCGACATGCTGTTCGTCTGCGCCGGCGGGAACCCCGCGACCTTCAACGACAGACACGTGTTTGCCTGGCTTCGCCGGCTCGCGCGCCGCGGCGCGACCATCGGCGGCATCTCCGGCGGACCTTACATCCTCGCGCGCGCCGGACTTCTCGATGGTCGCCGCGTGACGCTCCATTGGGAGCACCAGCCTGCCTTCAGCGAAGCGTTCCCGGACATTTCCGTGGCACCCTCCCTGTTCGAGATCGACGGCAACCGGATCACCTGCTCGGGCGGCATCTCCGCACTCGACATGATGGTTGCGTTAATCGAGCGCGAACATGGGCACCAGCTTGCCGCCGCGGTTGGCGATTGGTTCCTGCACACCCATATCCGCGAGGGCATGGGCCCGCAGCGCATGGATTTGCGACTGAGGCTTGGCATCGCTGACGAGAAGCTGTTGCGCGTGCTGCGCCGCATGGAGGGCAGCATCGAGGGGCCGCAGCCTCGCGCGGAACTCGCGCGCATCGCCGGGGTGTCGGTCAGGCAGCTTGAGCGGCTGTTCCGGCGCCACCTCGGGCACGGCATCCACCGGCAATATTCGTCGATGCGGCTGGAACGCGCGCGGCAGCTCTTGCGGGAAACGACATTGCCGGTGCTCGACGTCGCGATAGCGACCGGCTTCTCCTCTTCAAGCCAGTTCGCCCGCGCCTATAGACGCAGCTTCGGAGAGCCGCCGAGCCGCACTCGATTGAGCGGCTAAGCTCTCACTCTAGCAATCGAGCGTGGTGCGCCGCTCCCACTCGGTGAGCTGCCCGGCATACTCGTTCCAATCGGCATGCTTGAGCTTGAGGTAGGCGGAGATGAAGGGCTCGCCCAACCCTTCGCGCAAGATCGGAGACGCTTCGAGCGCGCGGAGCGCATCCAAGAGATTGAGCGGCAGCTTCTTGGCGTCCTTCACGGTGTGCCCTTCCGCATACATGTCGATGTCGAGGGGCTCACCCGGCTCGCGCTTTTGCGCGATGCCTTCGAGGCCCGCGATCAGCACGGCAGCCTGCATGGCGTAAGGGTTCGCCGCACCGTCACCAAGCCGCAGCTCGAAGCGGCCGGCGTCGGGGATGCGGATCATGTGGGTGCGGTTGTTGCCGGTATAGGTCACCGTATTCGGCGCCCAGCTCGCGCCGGACAGCGTCCGCGGCGCGTTGATACGCTTGTACGAATTCACGGTCGGATTGGTGATGGCGGCAAGCCCTTCTGCCGAATGCATCACTCCGGCGATGAACTGGTAACCGAGCTTCGACAGGCCCATTGGGTCTTTCGGGTCTTCGAACAGATTCTTGCCGTCCTTCGACCAGAGCGAGATGTGCATGTGGCAGCCATTGCCGGTGAGCGTCGGGAAAGGTTTCGGCATGAAGGTCGCACGTAGCCCATGCTTCTCGGCGATGGATTTCACCATGTATTTGAAGAAGGCGTGCTTGTCGGCGGTCTTCAGTGTGTCGTCATACTGCCAGTTCATCTCGAACTGCCCGTTCGCGTCCTCATGGTCGTTCTGATACGGGTTCCAACCCAGCTCGAGCATCGAGTCGCAGATTTCGCTGATCACGTCATAGCGGCGCATCAGCGCCTGCTGGTCGTAACAGGGCTTGGATTGATGATCGCCGGTATCTGAGATCGTCGAGCCGTCAGGGCTGATGAGGAAGAACTCACACTCCACTCCCGTCTTGAGCGTGTAACCCTTGGCGGCGGCGGCGTCGACCACACGTTTCAGCACGATGCGCGGCGCCTGCTCGACGAGCTTGCCGTTCATGTAAGGATCGGCGGCAAGCCAGCCCACCTCTTTCCGCCACGGAAGCTGGATCAGGCTGTCTGTATCGGGGATGGCGAGCACGTCCGGATCGGCGGGCGTCATGTCGAGCCAACTGGCAAAGCCGGCAAAGCCTGCTCCGCTCTTGGCCATCTCGCCGATCGCTGCCGCCGGCACGAGCTTTGCCCGCACGGTGCCGAAGAGATCGACATAACTGATGAGGAAATATTTGATTCCCTTTACTTTCGCAGTCTTGGCCAAGTCGGTCATGCTGTTACTCCCACTTAGAGTGAAGCGCCTTCCGCGCCCGGAATCCAGTTCGTGCCGGCGAGCGGCACTCCCGCCATGGCCGCAGCCTCGACGGTTAGTGCCACAAGATCCTCTGGCTCGAGATTATGCACATGACTCTTGCCGCAAGCGCGCGCGATGGTTTGCGTCTCAAGCGTCAGCACCGAAAGATAATTGGCGAGCCGGCGCCCGCCCGCAACTGGATCGAAACGCTGCATCAGCTCGGGGTCTTGCGTGGTGATACCGGCAGGGTCGCGCCCCTCGTGGTAATCGTCGTAAGCGCCGGCCCTTGAGCCGATCTTGCGATATTCCTCGTCGAGATGCGGGGCGTTATCGCCGAGCGCGACGAGCGCGGCGGTGCCGATCGACGCAGCGTCGGCGCCAAGCGCCA
>DASZGQ010000133.1:0-5590 GCA_035938735.1 Methyloceanibacter sp. | reverse complement strand
CGTGTTGCCGGCGACCGCGACCGCGGAGGATGTGCTCGCGCGGAAGCCAGATGGCGTGTTCTTGTCGAATGGTCCCGGTGATCCTGCGGCGACGGGAGTCTATGCCGTGCCGGAGATCAGGAAACTCGTGGACTCAGGGCTCCCGGTGTTCGGCATCTGCCTTGGCCATCAGATGCTTGGGCTCGCGCTTGGCGGCACCACGCGCAAGATGCATCAGGGCCATCACGGGGCCAACCACCCGGTAAAGGACTTCACCACCGGCAAGGTCGAGATCACCTCGATGAATCATGGCTTTGCCGTGGACCGCGAGAGTCTTCCGGCGAATGTCGAGGAGACTCATGTCTCGCTGTTCGACGGCTCAAATTGCGGGCTCAAGGTGAAGGACAGGCCGGTGTTCTCGGTGCAGTACCACCCCGAAGCTTCGCCCGGGCCGCAGGACAGCCACTATCTTTTCACCCGCTTCGTCGCGCTGATGGAAGACAACAAGGGCAAAGCCTAGACCGCCCAATGCCCAAACGCACAGACATAAAGTCGATCCTGATCATCGGAGCAGGCCCGATCGTCATCGGCCAGGCCTGCGAGTTCGACTATTCCGGCACGCAGGCCTGCAACGCCCTGAAAGAAGAGGGCTATCGGATCGTGCTGGTGAACTCGAACCCGGCTACGATCATGACCGACCCAGACGTGGCCGACGCAACTTACATCGAGCCGATCACGCCCGACTTCGTCACCAAGATCATCGAGAAGGAGCGCCCGGATGCGCTGCTGCCTACCATGGGCGGGCAGACGGCGCTCAATACGGCGCTCAGTCTGCAACGCTCTGGCGTGCTCGACAAATACGGGGTGGAGATGATCGGCGCCCGCGCCGAGGTCATCGACAAGGCCGAGGACCGGGAGCTGTTCCGCGAGGCGATGACCAAGATCGGGCTCGAGACGCCCCGCTCACGGCTTGCCGACGCGGCCACGCTCAAGCGCGCCGACCGCGAGAAATATCGCACCGAGACCGCGCGCATCAGCGAGTCCATCACCGACCCCGAAGCAATGGCTTTGGCGCTGGCCTCGTTCGAGCATAGCTGGGCGCAAGGTGAAGGCGCGCGGCGGCGGCGCTATGTGGAGAAGGGCTTGATCGAAGCGCTCGAGGCCCTGTCTAACATCGGGCTTCCCGCCATCATCCGCCCGTCCTTCACCCTTGGCGGCACCGGCGGTGGCGTCGCCTATAACCGCGAGGAGTTCCTTGAAATTGTCGAGCGCGGGCTCGACGCCTCGCCCACCTGCGAGGTGCTGATCGAAGAGTCGGTGCTCGGCTGGAAGGAGTACGAGATGGAGGTCGTCCGCGACGAGGACGACAACTGCATCATCATCTGCTCCATCGAGAACATCGACCCCATGGGCGTGCACACGGGAGATTCCATCACCGTGGCGCCGGCGCTCACCCTCACCGACAAGGAATATCAGATCATGCGCAACGCCTCGATCGCGGTATTGCGCGAGATCGGCGTGGAGACCGGCGGCTCCAACGTGCAGTTCGCGGTGAACCCAACCGACGGGCGCCTCGTCATCATCGAGATGAACCCGCGCGTGTCGCGCTCCTCGGCGCTTGCGTCTAAGGCGACCGGCTTTCCCATTGCCAAGGTCGCGGCCAAGTTGGCGGTGGGCTACACGCTCGACGAGCTTACCAACGACATCACTGGGGGTGCCACGCCTGCCTCCTTCGAACCCACCATCGACTACGTCGTCACCAAGATCCCGCGCTTCGCCTTCGAGAAGTTCCCTGGCGCGAAGCCAGTGCTCACCACCTCCATGAAGTCGGTGGGCGAGGCCATGGCCATTGGTCGCACCTTCCCAGAGTCGCTGCAAAAAGCGCTCCGCTCCATGGAGACGGGGCTCACCGGTCTCGACGACATCGCATTTCAGGGACTTGGCCAAGGCGACGACAAGAATGCGATCCGCGCCGGGCTCGGCACCCCCTCCCCCGACCGCATTCTCAAAGTGGCGCAGGCGCTCCGGCTCGGCTTCGACGAGGAGCAGATCTACGAAGCCTGCAAGATCGACCCCTGGTTCGTCCGCCAGATCAAGGACATTGTCGACATGGAGGCGCGGGTGCGCGAGCACGGGCTGCCGCAAGGCGCCGCTCAGCTCCGCATGCTGAAAGCTCTCGGCTTCTCCGATGAGCGACTGGCGAAGCTTAGCGGTCTCTCGGCGAACGAGGTTGCGGAGAAGCGCAGGGCGCTCGACGTGCACCCGGTCTACAAGCGCATCGACACTTGCGCAGCGGAGTTCGCGTCTCCCACGGCCTATATGTACTCGACGTATGAGGCGGGGTTCGCCGGTCCGCCGCAATGCGAGGCGCGGCCTTCGGCGCAGGAGAAGATCATCATCCTTGGCGGCGGCCCAAACCGCATCGGCCAGGGCATCGAGTTCGATTATTGCTGCTGCCACGCGGCCTTCTCGCTGTCGGATGCAGGCTACGAGACCATCATGGTCAACTGCAATCCTGAGACGGTGTCGACCGACTACGACACCTCGGACCGGCTCTATTTCGAGCCGCTCACCGAAGAGGACGTGCTCGAGATCGTGCGCAAGGAGGAGAACAACGGTAAACTCAAGGGTGTGATCGTGCAGTTAGGCGGACAGACGCCGCTCAAGCTGGCCCAAGCGCTCGAGGCAGCCAAGGTGCCGATCCTCGGCACGTCTCCCGACGCCATCGACTTGGCGGAGGATAGGGATCGGTTCAAGGCGCTGATCGATCGCTTGCGCCTGCGCCAGCCGAAGAGCGGCATTGCCCGCTCGCCCGCCGAGGCCGTCGCCATCGCCAGCACGCTCGGATTTCCGCTCGTCATCCGCCCGTCCTATGTGCTCGGCGGCAGGGCGATGGAGATCGTGCATGACGACGCGCAGCTCGCCCGCTACGTCTCGGAAGCCGTGGTGGTTTCGGGCAAGAGCCCGGTGCTGCTCGACACTTATTTGCGCGACGCCATCGAAGTCGATGTCGACGCCATCGCCGACGGAACCGACGTCTTTATATGCGGCGTGATGGAGCACATCGAGGAGGCAGGGGTCCATTCAGGCGACTCGGCGTGCTCGCTACCGCCGCATTCGCTGAAGCCGCAAATCATCGCGGATATGGAACGACAGACGAAAGAGCTTGCCCGCGCGTTGAAAGTGGTGGGACTGATGAACGTCCAGTTCGCCATCCAGGACGACGAGATCTATGTGCTCGAAGTGAACCCGCGGGCAAGCCGTACGGTGCCCTTCGTCGCCAAGGTGATCGGCCTTCCCATCGCCGGCATCGCCGCGCAAGTCATGGCCGGAAAGCCGCTCGCCGCCTTCGGCTTGAAGCAGCCGAGGCTCGACCATATCGCGGTGAAGGAAGCGGTGTTCCCCTTCGCCCGCTTCCCCGGCGTCGACACGGTGCTTGGTCCGGAGATGCGCTCGACCGGCGAGGTCATGGGCATCGACCGCGACTACGCCATCGCCTTCGCCAAGAGCCAGCTCGGCGGCGGCTGCAAGCTGCCCTTGACCGGCACCGCGTTCGTCTCGGTCAAGGATTCTGACAAGGACAAGATCGTGCCGCCGATCCGCGAACTCGCGGCAATGGGCTTCCGCATCATCGCCACCCGCGGCACCAAGCGCCATCTCGACGCCCATGGCATCGACTGCGAAAAGGTTAACAAAGTCCTGGAGGGTCGGCCGCATATCGTCGACGCCATCACCAATGGCGAGGTCGATATCGTGTTCAACACCACCGAGGGCGCCAAGGCGCTCGCCGATTCCTTCTCCATCCGGCGCTCGGCCTTGCTCTACCACATCCCCTATTATACAACCGTGGCTGGCGCTCTCGCCGTGACCGAGGCGATCAAGGCCCTCAGGGCCGGCAACCTCACCGTAGCGCCCCTGCAAAGCTATGCGGGCCTGAAAACGGCGTAACCGCACGCTTCGCAGGCAACTCAAGCCGAATCTTGACTTAGACTGGGCAATTCCTGGACAGTATCCGGCTGGGCCCAGAGGAGCTTGGAACTGATGATGGACAAGGTGCCGATGACCGCGGAGGGCTATGCTGCGCTTGAGGCTGAGATCAAGCATCTCAAGACCGTCGAGCGCCCGCGCATCATCAAGCTCATCGCCGATGCGCGCACCCACGGTGACCTTTCCGAGAACGCCGAATACCATGCCGCCAAGGAGCAGCAGGGCATCACCGAGGCGCGCATGGCCGATCTCGAGGACAAGCTTTCGCGTGCAGACATCATCGATGTCTCCAAGCTCAAGGGTGACCAGGTGATGTTCGGCGCGACCGTTACCCTGCTCGACGAAGATACCGACGACAAGGTCAAGTATCGGGTGGTGGGCGAGCTCGAGGCAGATGTTAAGAAAGGCAAGATCTCGATCACCTCTCCCCTTGCCCGGGCGCTGCTCGGCAAGCGCAAGAACAACATCGTCGAGGTGTCGACGCCGGGCGGCGGCAAGTCCTACAAAGTTCTCAAGGTCGAGTTCAAATAACCGGCCTCGTGCGCCTGTCACCTTCGCCTGGGCCATGACGCTGGCAGGTTGCAGCTTCGCCCGGGGAGTATCCGAGTGATCGATCTGAACGCGCTGCTAAGACGACACGTCGAGTATTACGAACACCCCTGGGCTGCTGCAGCATCATCCACATGCCGTCGACATATTCGCCGGCAAAGCCCCAATCGCGCTTCGACTTTACCCAAGTGCTGGGCGAGAGGCGGGGACCCGGTCACCTTGACCCCGCGCGCCCAGGCCTTTGAGGCCATTGGGCAAAAATCCCAGACTCTTGACGATTTCCGCGCCGCGCTCGACGCCAATCCGAAGCTGGAAAGCGCGCGGGAGGGCTTCGACCGCATCACCGTCGAGCAACAACGCTCGGGCCAGAACAAATAGGTTGCTCAGGCCTGTGGTGGGGGAGCCGTGGCCAATGCTGTCATATTTACTCGCCCCCAGGCCAACCGCTGCTATGGCGCTTCCCGCCTCTTCTTGCGAAAATGGGGCGACCGCCAAGGCCCAACGGCATGATCGAGAAACTTGAATTCATCATCGCGCTCGCCCGCGAGCGGCACTTCGGCCACGCCGCCGAGGCCTGTGGCGTGAGCCAGCCGACGCTGTCCGCCGGCATCAAGCAGCTCGAGGATTCCTTCGGCGTTCTGCTCGTGCAACGCGGCTCGCGTTTCCAGGGCTTCACCCCGGAAGGCGAGCGGGTGCTCGACTGGGCGCGCCGCATCGTCGGCGACACTCGCGCCATGCATCAGGAGATCGACGCGCTGAAGCGCGGCCTTGCCGGCCATATTCGCATTGCCGCTATCCCGACCGCGCTTGCCATGGTTGAGCTGCTCACCACGCCCTATCGGGCGAAGCACCCGGATGTGAGCTTCACCATCTGGTCGCGCAATTCGATTGAAGTCTTGGGACTACTTGAGAATTTGGAGGTGGATGCAGGGCTTACTTATCTCGACAACGAACCTCTCGGCCGGGTGCAAACGGTGCCCCTCTTTAGCGAGGAATACCGGCTCCTGACCTCCTCCGACTCACCGCTTGGCAATCGCGATAGCGTCACCTGGGCGGAGGTGGGCAAGGTGCCGCT
>DASZGQ010000132.1:0-1805 GCA_035938735.1 Methyloceanibacter sp. | reverse complement strand
GTGGTGTTGACGCTCTGCCCACCGTGGCCGCCCGAGCGGTAGACGTCGACCTTGAGCCGTTCTGGATTGATCACCACATCGATGTCCTCGGCCTCGGGCATCACCACGACGGTGGCCGTCGAGGTGTGAATGCGTCCTTGGGCCTCGGTCTCCGGCACCCGCTGCACGCGGTGCACGCCGTTCTCGAATTTCAGCCGCGAGTAGGCGCCTCGGCCGCGAATCTCGAAGACCACCTCTTTGAAGCCGCCACGCTCGGTCACGTTCTCCGAGAGCAGGTCGACCTTCCACCTCCGCGACTCGGCGTACCGACTGTACATGCGGAAGAGGTCGGCGGCAAACAATCCCGCCTCATCCCCACCGGTCCCCTGCCTGATCTCGACGATGACGTCCTTGTCGTCGGTGGGATCCTTGGGCACGAGCGCGACGTTGAGCTCGTCTTCGAGGCGGTCGCGTTCCGTTTGCTGCCTCTCGAATTCCTGCCGCGCATAGGCCTGCATCTCGGGATCTCGCTCCTGTTCGGCCAGTTCGCGGGCCTCGGCCATGCCACGCTCAGCACGGCGATAGGCCTCATAGAGCTGCACCAGGTCGCGAAGCTGGGCCTGCTCCTTGCTCAGACGCTGGAGTTCCTTGAGGTCGGCGTGAACCGCGGGGTCCGCCAGCCGCTCGGTGATCGCGTAGTACCGGGCCCGAACGGCTTCGAGCTGTTCGAACATCAGGCCGCGGCCTCTTTCTCCTCTTGCCGCGCTCCCTCGAAGGCCGCCAATGCCACCTCGATCTGACGGTCGTCCGGTTCCCGAGTCGTGAGCTTCTGGGTTAGGAGGAATGGGAGGATCAGCACCTTCACGATCGGGTTGTTCCGGTGCCGGCCGGCAAAGCGGATGAACTCGTAAGCCAGCATGGCGATCACCGGGATGAGCACGATGCGTGAGAGGAGCAGCAGCGGCAGGGCCGGACGGCCGACCAAGCCAAAGACAAAGGCGCTGACGACCATCACCGCCAACAGGAAGCCGGTACCGCAGCGGGGATGGAGGGTGCTCTGCGTCCGCACATTGGGTACGTCGAGCGGAAGCCCCGCTTCGTAGGCATTGATCGTCTTGTGCTCCGCGCCATGGTAAGCGAAGAGTCGTGCGATCTCCGCCTTGAAGGAGATGGCGTACAGGTAGAGCAAGAGCAGCGCGATCCGGACGGCCCCGTCGACCACCCCGAAGAAGAGGTTGCTGTGGCCCCGACTGAGGAAGCCGGCCGCTAGCAAAGGGACACCGAGGAAAAAGAGCAACGCGCCGGCGACCGCGATCGCCATCGTCACGCGGATGGTGGTCGCGCTCAGCTCCACCTGTTCGGCTGCGGCCTGGATGTTCGCCGACCACATCAGCGCCTTCATGCCGAGGTGGAGCTGTTCCCAGAGTCCGGCCAGGCCGCGGAGCAGCGGCAGCTTCCAGACTGGGTGGGTATAGATGATGGACCGTAGGCGCTCGCGCAAAACCTGGATCTCGCCGTCGGGCTTGCGGACGGCGACGGCGTAGGTGGTGCGGCCGCGCATCATGACGCCCTCGAGCACGGCCTGGCCGCCGTAGAAGAACTTCTCCTGGCTCACAGCCGCGCTCATCCTAGTCCCTGCGCAACGCCGCTGGCCACAGAGGGCTCAACGGGGTGGCGGGTTATCTCTTCCGCTGCTGGCGCTGCTGGAACCGGTCGACGCGGCCCTGCGTATCGACGATTCGCTGCTGGCCGCTGAAGAAGGGATGGCACACCGAACAGACCTCGGTCTTGAGCTCTTTCTGAGTCGAGCCGGTGGTGAACTTGTT
>DASZGQ010000131.1:0-3449 GCA_035938735.1 Methyloceanibacter sp. | reverse complement strand
CTTCGTCATGCCCGCCCGTGTGCCGAGCATCCACATCCTCAATCGAAAAAATCGTGGATGGCCGGGACAAGCCCGGCCATGACAAGCTCTTCTATAGCTGGACGAGAGGAGCGCCTCCCCAACCCTCTCCCCGCTAGGGAGAGGGGGCCTCGCCCGGGAATGACAAGGTCACTGCGTGGCGATGTCGGAGGCGGGGCCGATGGCCCGCGGCCCCAGCATCTTGCGCTCGCGCGCGAAGAGATAGAGGCCTGACAGGATCACCACGGCCGCGCCGCTCAGAGTCCACGCCGTCGGCACCTGCCCGAAGACAAGAAAGCCGGCGACCGACATCCAGATTAACCCGAGATAGATGAATGGCGCGAGCGCGGATGCAGGAGCATGGCGATGGGCCAGGATCAACAGCCAATGTCCAAGCCCGCCCCAAAAGCCGAGCGAGGCGAGCAGCACCCACACGCCCGGACCCTGCGGCCATTGCCAGGCGGAAAGCGCGAACGGCAGGAGCACGACGGCGCCGGCAAGCGGCGTATAGGCCTGGGTCACCTCTGGCGGATCGAAGGCGGCGAGGTAGCGCGTCGACAGATTGTAAAGTGCGTAACCGAAGGTCGCGACGAGCGAAATCAGCATGGCCCAATGCAATGCCCCGAATCCCGGATGCATCACCAACAGCACCCCGACGAAGCCGGCGATGATCGCCACCATGCGATGCCACCCGACCCATTCATGCAGCAGCGGCCCCGCAAGGAGCGCGACCAGGAGAGGCGCGAGAAAGAAGATGGAGATCGTCTGATCGAGCTGCAGATATCTCAACGAGATGAAATTGAATCCCGTCGTGACAATCATGATTGCGGAGCGAACTATCTGGATGAGCGGTTTCGCCGAGCGCAGCGACGGCTTGAAGGCGAAGGGCCACAACGCAATAGCACTGAAGCCGATATGGCCGATGAAGCGGAGCCAGGTCACTTGCGCGACCGGCACCGCCTCCACGGTGACGAGATATTTCGCCGTGGCGTCGAGCAGGGCAAAGCAGATGGTGGCGAGCGCCATGAGTCCGATCGCCTTCAAGCGCTCGCGGTAATCGGCAATGCCGGCCGAGGGTAACAGGCGGAGGGTCATGGGCTTAACGTCTATCTGCACGAGTCTTTGCCAAAACGCCATCCGCCGCTAAGGTCGTGGGTTGCACCAAAAGGAGAACGGCATGGCTGACGTTCGCGCCATGTGCGCCATAGGCCAGCGCGGCCAGCTTGGGCTCAACGGCAGGCTGCCTTGGGAAGGCAACAAGGGTCGCGAGTATGTTGCCGATGTGGCGCGCTTTTTCGACATGACGCGCGGGCATGTTTTGATCGCGGGACCGCGTACCATCGCGTCGGTTCCGGCCTTCGCCTATGAGAATCGCACGATCGTCGAGATCCGGTCGGACATGGCGCCGCAGGAGGTCTTGGCGCAGTTCGCCCATCGCGTCGTGTATGTCGGCGGCGGGCCTCCGGTGTGGGAGACCTATGCGCCCTTGATCCAACATTGGGACATCACGCGGCTTCCCTATGACGGCGATGCCGACCGCTGGTTCGATCCGGCCTGGCTCGTAGCGGCGAACGCATCGGCCTGACGCGACCGCTCAGAGGAGCGACAGACCGAGCTTCATCACGCCGCTGAGGATCAGCGCCAGGCCGATCAACGCTGCGACAAGCAGCACCGCGAGCACGATGGCGATGGCCTGCCAGGGCGTGGACGGGTTTTGCGTCATGACGGGTTGCCCAGTCGCGGCGGCGTCGTTTTTCCAGAGGTGGCCGCTCTTGCCGAGCTGGAAACCGAGATCGAACAGTCCCGACATATATTCCGGGTCGAAGGCTTCGGTGCTGGTATCGCGGAAATTGCCGGGGACGAAGGCGAGATTGTAGGCGACGCGATTGCGTTTGGCGAACTCGTACATTTGATAGAGATCGCCGTCTAACAGAATCAGGTGCCTTTGCGGCGCGCTTCAGCACCGCAAAGGCCAAACTCAAGGTAGTGTGTCGGCCTTCTGCCAGGTTGCATCCGGGGCGAAGGAATCAATCTTCCGCGCGATCGTGGCGGTGTGGCGACCGAGATCCTTCTGAAACACGGTGCCGTCGTGATTGACCATGAAGGTCATGATGCCGGAATTGCCGTATTCGGCGGGGTAGGCCAGCAGGGCGAAGCCGCCGATCATCTTGCCGTTGACCACATAGTCGTAACCGCCGCCGGCGGCGCTCGCGCCCTGCTGTTTCAGGATGCGATAGAAATAGCCGTGATAGGGGATCGGCTTCTGTCCTACGGTATAGCCCTCTGCTGATGCTTGCGCCGCGAGATCGCCCAAGGGGCTCGGCTCCTCGCCCTCGGCGGTCGGCCAATAAAGTCCATTTTTCTTCCCGGGGCTGCTCACGATGTGTAGACGTGCGGGCCGAGGCCATCGGGGTCGAGCGAAGCATATTCATTTTGCGCTTGGACATAGGCGAGGCTGACCTGGATGGCGGAAAGCTCGTCGCGGCCGATGCGGCAGCGAAGAATCTCGTCGAGCCCTGCTCTAGTGTCAAATCTCCACTCGTCATGCTTACGCACCATCGGAATCGGAAAGGGCCAGTCTTCCCTGTGTCGGCGCCGTCCTGGGTGATGCTGTGCTTCGTGTCGTAGGCCGCGACGAACTTGTCGCGGGCGGTGCGATCGGCAACGGGATCGCCGGAGCTGATGATCTGTTGTCCCTTCGGACCCAGCACCTTGAGGAGCTCCTTCTTGTCCTGCGCCTTGGCGGCATCGACCAGCGCCGTGACAGCGTCGTCAGTGGTCTTGAAGCGCTCCTGCGCGTGAGCAGGAGCGGAGCAAACGAAAAGCACCGCGCCTAGAACGAGGAAACCTAGCCGTTGCATCATCTGCCTCACCTCGATTCCGCCGCCGCGGCCACCGCCTCCGGGCGGACCACCGCCGCCACCCATGTGGCGTCCGCCGCCCCCACCGCCACCCATGCGTGGGCCGCCGCCGCCTTTTCTCACCTGCGGTCCTCCACCACCCTTTGCCCTCGCCATCTCACGCGGACTGCGATCGCCGAGGCTCGCCTGCCCGCGCTTTGAGTAGTCATGAGCCTAGGCGCCGTCGCTCGCGTCGAAGGCATTCGGCTTGGGCTTCGCCTTGGGTTGAGCCTTGCTAAGGTCAGGCTTCTTGCCCTCAAGCGCAGCCTGCTTGCCCGGTCCGCCGCTGGAGCCTTTGCCGAGATCGGGGCGCTCGCCGCCGCCAGGGCCTTTACCGAGGTCTGGCCGCTTGCCATCGCCGGGACCTTTGCCGAGTTCCGGATGCTCGCCGCCGCCAGGGCCTTTCTTGTCGGGTGTGCCAATCGAAGTTGTCCCAGATCGCGTTGCCTATGGCAAAGCCGACGCCCCAGGCAATCCCGCTCGCGATCGCGCCACCGACGACGTAGCCGGGCGGCGGCGGGAAGTAATAGG
>DASZGQ010000130.1:0-4349 GCA_035938735.1 Methyloceanibacter sp. | reverse complement strand
AGGTTTATGAAGCGGCGGGCTAGACCGGCCCGCGATTGCCGGAGCTGGCCATGAGCTCGGCATCAGTGGAGGCAAAAACAAACAGGCGATACGATGGTCCGTTTGGTAAAGGTGGTTGCAGAGGCGCTCAACCGACTTAATTTGCAGCTTCGGTGCTCGTGCTTGACAGTCATTTGGTCAAGCAGGTGGCTTTTCCTAACGCTCAGGCGACGTGGCGTCAGCCTTTTGGTTTCATACTGCGCGCGGCGTCTGCCATGAGCTTTCCAAGCTCTTGCGCCTGGAGGGCGTAGGAATTCATCTGAGCGCGAAGCGGCTCTGAAGAGTCAGCACGTCTTGGATATCCTTGGCTTTGGTGAGATCGCTCGCCAATGCGAAGCCGGCCTCAGCGTTTTCCTTCGCGAACTGAATCGCGCGCTCCTGAACGACTTTGAAACTAGATGTCATCAAGTTCGATGGCACCGCCGACCACGCGCTTATCGCTTGTGCCATGGCATCCATGAACTGAGCGTAGGCCCCACGCGCCTGCTCGACATTCTTTTCCGCAAGCTCGCGAAGTTGCTGAGGGATCTCGAAGGGTTGCTTTTCGACCATCGTCTCCTCTCGGTCTGGTTCAGTCGTTAAGTTGCGAGGCGTGGAAATTGGACTACATACTGCGTTTGCTGCAAGTTCACTACCTCTCATTTGCCGGACCTCGCGCGACACCGGAGCGTGTCGTTGGCGACCATGGCGCGAGCGCAGAGGGGTGCGCGCCAACGGCCTATTTCAATGGCTGCTCTCCGCGGAGCGCGCTGCTGCAGTAGCGGCCGCGCTCGTCAAACAGGGCATCGCAGCCGGTCGCTTGCAGACGGCAGGCTTCGGAGAAACCCAACCCAAGGGCGATAACGCCAGTCTCCAGTGCCGGGCGCTCAATCGCCGCGTCGAACTGGTGCGCACAGACAGGTAGTGGCCAGTTAGAGAGAGCTCGCCCATTTTATCGAAGTCGTTGTTGGCAATGACGAGCCCGCCGAAGAGGCTTTTGATGTGCTCATAGTCGAACGGCGGAACGGGGAGGGCGCAGACGTGTCGCCCTCGATCACATGGAGATAGGCGTCTTTTCCCGACAGCTGTTCGGCGACGTGGTTGAACAGGGATTGCGCGCTCTGGGTGTCTGGGGCGAGATGCGCACGCCAGTGCGTTCCTCGCCGACGGCGGCGGTGACGGCCGCGACGACCTCCATCAAGAACCGGCTGCAGTTATCGATGCTGCCGCCGTAGCGATCCGTGCGTTTGTTGGTCCGGTCGCGCAGGAAACTGATCGATCAAATCCCGCTTGCGCCGACCGGCGCAATCCTGGAAGTCCCGCAGATTACAGCCCCTTGGCGATCTCCTCGGTCATCTTCTTCGCGTCGCCGAGCACCATCATGGTGTTGTCGCGATAGAACAGTGGATTGTCGATGCCGGCATAGCCGGTCGCGAGCGACCGCTTGTTGAACAGCACGGTGCCTGCCTTCCACACCTGCAAGACGGGCATGCCGTAGATCGGCGATGACGGATCGTCCTCGGCGGACGGATTGGTCACGTCATTGGCGCCGATCACGTAAGCCACGTCGGCTTGCGCGAACTCGTTGTTGATGTCTTCGAGCTCGAAGACCTCGTCGTAAGGAACATTGGCTTCCGCGAGCAGCACGTTCATATGCCTCGGCATGCGACCCGCGACCGGATGGATCGCGTATTTGACCTCCACACCGGCCTTCTTCAGCCCGTCGGCCATTGCCCGCAAAGCGTGCTGCGCCTGCGCCACCGCCATGCCGTAGCCCGGCACGATGATCACCTTGCTCGCGTTCTTCATCCGGAAGGCTGCGTCCTCTGCCGAGCCGAGCTTCACCGGCTTCTGCTCGGTGCCGGCCGCGGGCCCCGCCACCTCGCCGCCGAAACCGCCGAGGATCACGTTGATGAAGGAGCGGTTCATGCCTTTGCACATGATGTAGGAGAGGATGGCGCCGGAGGAGCCTACCAATGCGCCGGTGACGATCAGCGCCGTGTTGCCGAGGGTGAAGCCGATGCCCGCCGCCGCCCATCCCGAATAGGAGTTGATATCGAAATGACGACCGGCATGTCGGCGCCGCCGATGGGAATGATGATCAGCACGCCGAGCAGGAAGGCCAGCGCCGCGATCGCCCAGAAATAGATTTGCGTCTGCTCGCGGCAGAACATCACCACGCAGAACAGGAGTAGCAGAGCGAGCGCGATATTGATGGCATGGCGCGCCGGCAACAGGATCGGCTTGCCGGACATGCGCGCCGAAAGCTTGAGGAAGGCGATCACCGAGCCCGAGAAGGTGATGGCGCCGATGGCGACGCCGAGTGACATCTCGATCAGGCTTGCGGCGTGGATGTCGCCTGGGGTGCCGATGCCGAAGGCCTCCGGCGCATAGAAGGCGGCAGCGGCGACCAGCACCGCGGCGAGACCCACGAGCGAATGGAAGGCGGCGACGAGCTCCGGCATCGCCGTCATCGGGATGCGGCGCGCCACCACCGTGCCGATGCCCCCGCCAATGGCGATCCCAATGATGATCATCGCCCAGGTGAGCGGGGTTTACGGCCGCGCCAGCGCGAGCGTGGTGACCGCGGCGATGGCCATACCGGTCATGCCGAGATAGTTGCCGCGGCGCGAGGTCTCTGGCGACGACAGGCCGCGGAGCGCCAGGATGAAAAGCGCGCCCGCGACGAGATAAAGCAGCGCGGCGAGATCAGCGTTCATGGCTTACCTCGAAGCGCCGTCATTTCTTTTTCTTCTGATACATGCCGAGCATGCGTTGGGTGACGAGGAAGCCGCCGAAGATATTAACGCTCGCCATGATGAGTGCGGCGAAGCCGAGCAGCTTTGCCGTCCAGCTTCCGGACGCAGTGCTGTCCGCCTCGACGGCGACGGCGAGCAGCGCGCCGACCACGATCACCGATGAGATAGCGTTGGTGAGCGACATCAGCGGGGTGTGGAGGGCCGGCGTGACGCTCCACACCACGTAATAGCCGACGAAGATCGCAAGCACGAAGATGGAGAAGCGGAACACGAAGTCATGGCTTTCAGAGCCGGCTGCTTGCTGCGCAAAGGCGCCGCCGCTGACAAGGCATTCAGCCAAGAGCGCAGTCCGAAGACGGCGAATGCGAGCAACACCTGCCCTCGCCTCATGTCTTGCCTCCTTTTCGTGCCGGGCGCTTCGCGGCCCCATTTTTCTTCGCCGCGGCCGCTGCACCTTTGCTCGTCTTGGCCTTGGATGCGCCAGCTGCACTTGGTGCCGCTACCCCAGCGCGTTCGGCAATCGCCGCATTCACGATGACGCCGTCCTTCTCGATTAGCGTGCCCTTGACGAGCTCGTCATCCCAAGCTCGCCTGTCTTCTTGTCGATCATCGGCTCGATGAAGGCGAGCAGATTGCGGGCATAGAGGCTCGACGCATTCACCGGGATCGCACCCGGAAGATTGAGCTTGCCCATGATGTGCACACCGTTGTGCTCAACCACCGGCGTTGCCGCCGCGCTCCACCGCGAGATCCACGATAATGGAGCCCGGACGCATGCTTTCGATCATGGCCTTGGAGATGAGCTTGGGTGCCGGGCGCCTGGGATCAGCGCCGTGGTGATGACGATGTTCCTTGGCGTAGCCCGTCGCCGTCTCGGCCTGCTTGAACTCTTCGCCCTCGACGGCGATGAGTTTGGCGCCGAGCGAGGCCACCTGCTCTTTGACCGCGGGACGCACGTCGGTCGCGCTCACGATGGCACCGAGTCGCCGCGCCGTGGCGATGGCCTGGAGGCCGGCGACACCCACGCCCATGACGAACACCCGCGCGGCCGGCACGGTGCCGGCAGCCGTCATCATCATTGGCAGAGCGCGCTCGAAGGCCGCTGCGGCATCGACCACGGCCTTATAGCCCCCGAGGTTTGCTTGGCTCGACAGCACGTCCATGCTTTGCGCGCGGCTGATGCGCGGCATCAGCTCCATCGCAAAAAGGGAGGCGCCCGTCTTGCCAAGGGCCTGGAGGCCTTCGGTGTCGGAGAAAGGATCGAGCATGCCGATGAGCAAGGCGCCCGGCTTCATGGATTTGACCAGCGCCAAGGGGGGGCCGCCTCACCGTGAGCACGATGTCGGCGCCGCTCACCGCGTCGGCATCGCTCGCGGCCGTCCTCGCACCGGCGGCCTGGTGCTCCGCGTCGGAGAAATGGGAGCGAAGGCCGGCGCCAGAGCGAACCAGCACCTTGGCCCCTAGCTTCACGAACTTCTTCGCGGTCTCGGGGCTCAACCCGATCCGAGGCTCGTCAGGACTTTCGGCGGGCACGCCAATAGTGATCATCGTGGCTCCGTCGGGTAGCTCAAC
>DASZGQ010000129.1:0-3886 GCA_035938735.1 Methyloceanibacter sp. | reverse complement strand
AGGAATGGGAGCGCACCAAGGCCGCCATCACCGCCATCTTCTCCGAGCGCCGCCCCTACGAGGCCCAGCTCGATCGGCCGGATGGCACGGTCATCGCCTGCGCCGCGCTGCCGCTTCCCGACGGCGGCACGCTGCTCACCTATAGCGACGTCACGGACTCAAAGCGGGTCGAGCGCGCGCTCCTCGATCGCAACGAAGCGCTGGAGACCGCGAGCCGGGTCAAGAGTGCCTTCGTCAGCCATGTTTCCTACGAGCTGCGCACCCCGCTCACCAACATCATCGGCTTCACCGAGCTGCTGGCGAGCCCGGCGACGGGCACGCTTGGCGAGAAGCAGCGGGAATATTTGAGCGACATTCGCTCCTCAGGCCAAACGCTGCTCGCCATCATCGACGACATTCTCGATCTTGCCACCATCGACGCCGGCACCTTCGAGCTCAAGCTCGCGCCGGTGAAGGTGCACGGGGTGATCGACGCCGCGGTGCTCGGGCTTCGCGAGCGGCTGAAGCAGAACCGCATCGCGCTCGACATCAGGATCGAGCCCGGTATCGATGAATTCGTCGCCGACGGTCCTCGGGTCACCCAGATCCTGTATAATCTCCTGGCCAACGCCATCGGCTTCTCAAGCCCAGGGAGCAAAATCGTGCTGTCCTGCCGCCGCGAAGATGATAAGCTTGCCTTCACCGTGGAGGATGAAGGATGCGGCATCCCCGCCCAGTATCAAGGGTCGGTGTTCGATCGCTTCGAGAGCCGCGCGAATGGGTCGGGCCATCGCGGCGCCGGACTCGGCCTCTCTATCGTGAAGAGCCTGGTCGAGCTGCATGGCGGCGAGGTTGTGCTCTCCTCGACACCCGGGCGCGGCACCAAGATCAGCGCGCGCCTGCCGCTCGCCCATGACGCTGCGGCAGAGCCGGAGCGGCGCCGCTACGGATCAAGCCGCGCCGGATGAGCGCAAGTTGGGGCCTTGACGGCGTCGATCTCGTCGCGCTCGATCGTCTCGCCCAGCGCCTCGCCCTTGTGCTGAAACCAGCCGACTTGATCGCACTCTCCGGACCGCTAGGCGCCGGCAAGACCACCTTCGCTCGTCTGCTGCTGATGCGCCTCGGCGTTCCCGGCGAAGTGCCGAGCCCGAGCTTCTCGCTCGTGCAGACCTACGCAAGCCCGCGCTTTCCCGTGCATCACTGCGACTTCTACCGGCTCGAGCCGCGCGAGCTTGACGAACTCGGTCTTGACGATGTGCTCGCCAATTCGGTGACCATCGTCGAATGGCCTGAGCGTGCGGGCGGCTGGCTTCCCACTGACCGGCTCGACATCGCTATGGATGAGACGGCAGAGCTCTATCGCCGCCGGGTGGTGCTCAATGGGCATGGAACCTGGGAGCCGCGGCTTGAGCGACTTCAGGCGCTCCTGCGCTTTGTCGCCACGACGCTGTACGCCGACGCCACGATCGAGTATCTGCAAGGCGATGCCTCGACGCGGTCCTATGCCCGCCTCGTGCTGCCGGACTGCAGCGCTATCTTGATGAACGCGCCGCGCCAGCCTGACGGGCCGCCAATCCGCGACGGCAAGCCCTATAGCGCGCTCGTGCATCTCGCCGAGGACGTGACCGCCTTCGTTGCGGTTGGGCAAGAGCTCCGGCGTCGCGGGCTCGCAGCACCAGCCATCTACGCCTTCGATCTCGAGCAGGGCTTTCTCCTGATCGAGGACCTCGGCGACAGGCTGTTCGGCGCCGAGCTTGCCCGCGGCGCGCCGATGGCCGAGCTCTACGCGCCTGCCGTCGACGTCCTTCTCGCCATCGTCGGCGATCCCACGCCCCCGCCCCTGGAGGTCGAAGGCAGCGCGCCCTACCGGCTTCCGCCCTATGACGCCGAGGCTCTGCTGACCGAGGCCCTGTTGCTCGCCGACTGGTTCTGGCCGGCGCTCCATGGCCGACCAACGCCAGAGGAGGTGCGTAAGGCGTATGTTGCGCTTTGGCAGCCCCTGCTAGAGCAGGCAGTGGGGGCAGATAACACATTGATTCTTCGTGATTATCATTCGCCAAATTTGATGTGGTTGCCGCAGCGTGGCGGGCTGCAGCAGATCGGTATCCTCGATTTCCAGGACGCCTTGCTCGGCCCTGCCGCCTACGATGTTGTGTCTCTTTTGCAGGACGCTCGCCTCGACGTGCCCGAGGCGCTTGAAGCCAAGCTGTTGGCTCGCTACTGTGCCGCCCGAAGCGCGAGCGATCCGCAATTTTCGAGCGATCAGTTCAGCGTGCTCTACGCAACGCTCGGCGCCCAACGCAACTCGAAGATCCTCGGCATATTTGCGCGGTTGGCGAAACGTGACGGCAAGCGCGGTTATCTCGCTCACATCCCCCGAGTCGCCCGCTATCTTCAGCGCAATCTTGCGCACCCGGCGCTTGCGGCCCTCCGCGCCTGGTATGAACGCGAGCTGCCTCCTTTGGACAAGCTTCCCCCGCTATCGATTTAAGGGCCACCTCGATGGCGCACGCTAAGACGGCAATGGTGCTCGCCGCGGGCTATGGCGAGCGCATGCGGCCCCTCACCTTGCGCATTCCGAAGCCGCTCGTGCCGCTCGCCGGGCGTCCGCTCATCGACCACGTGCTCGACCGGCTCGGCAGCGCGGGTGTGGAGACGGCGGTGGTCAATGTGCATTATTTGCCCGATCAGCTCGAGGAGAGTCTTATCCGCCGGAAAGGAACGAAGCCAGCGATCCTCATCTCCGATGAGCGCGATCAGCTTCTCGACACTGGCGGCGGTGTGAAGCGTGCGCTCTCCAAACTCGGACCGGGCCCTTTCTTTATCCACAACGCCGACACGGTATGGAGCGAGGGCGCGAGCCCGGCGCTGCCGCGCATGCTAAAATTGTGGAACCCCGAGACCATGGACTGCCTGCTCCTGCTCGCGCCACTCATCTCGAGCATTGGCTATGGAGGAAAGGGCGATTTCGCCATGGCGCCGGAGGGGCGGTTGAAGCGCAGAGGCGAGCGGCAGATCGTGCCCTTCGCCTTTGCTGGCGTGTCGTTCTGCGATCAGCGGCTCTTCGTGGACAGCCCCCCCGACGGGAAGTTCTCGTTGAACCTGTTGTGGGATCGTGCGCTCGCCAACGGGCGCCTCTACGGTATGCGCCTTGACGGACATTGGATGCATGTCGGCACCCCGGAGGCTCTCGCCGAGGCCGAGACCTGGTTCGAGCACGAAGGTGCGTGACCCCGCAGGAGCACGCCCGCGGCTCTATACCATCCCGCCCTCGGCGCCGTTCCTCTCCACGCTCGCGAGGGCCGTGCTAGACGGCGATCTGCCGATGCCCGGCGGTACCAAGCCAGACCCGCTGACTCTGCCCCGCGCTATCATCTATCTCCCCACGCGACGCGCGGTCAGGGCGCTTCGCGATGCGTTTCTCGATGCCTCCGGAGGCAAGGCGGCACTGTTGCCCTCGATCCGCGCGCTTGGCGACCCTGACGAGGATGCGGCGATCATCTTCGGCGCCGAAGGGGATGCGGATGAAGGCTTCGCGGGAATTGGTGACGAGAAAGCCATCAGGCCGCTGGAACGGCGTCTCACCCTGATGCGACTGGTGCTCTCCTGGAGCGAGACGCTGCACAAGAGAGGCATGGCCGATCCCGCCAGGTATCGCGCGCCTGTTGCCACGCCGGCGCAAGCCTCCTACCTCGCCGCCGACCTCGGCCAGCTCATGGACTTCATCGAAAGCGAGGAGGTCGACCTTTCGGCGGTGCAAGACCTGGCGCCCCAGGAATACGCGGCCTACTGGCAGGACATCGTCGAGTTCCTCAAGATTATCACCGAGAATTGGCCAGCCTATCTGCGCGACAACGGCCTCATCTCGCCCACGGCGCGTCGCAACCTGCTGATGGCCTTCGAGGCA
>DASZGQ010000128.1:0-1619 GCA_035938735.1 Methyloceanibacter sp. | reverse complement strand
TTGATCACCACATCGATGTCCTCGGCCTCGGGCATCACCACGACGGTGGCCGTCGAGGTGTGAATGCGTCCTTGCGCCTCGGTCTCCGGCACCCGCTGCACGCGGTGCACGCCGTTCTCGAATTTCAGGCGCGAGTAGGCGCCTCGACCGCGAATCTCGAAGACCACCTCTTTGAAGCCCCCGCGCTCGGTCACGTTCTCCGAGAGCAGGTCGATCTTCCAGCGATGCGACTCGGCATAGCGACTGTACATGCGGAAGAGGTCGGCGGCAAACAGTCCCGCCTCATCACCGCCGGTCCCCTGCCGGATCTCGACGATGACGTCCTTGTCGTCGGTGGGATCCTTGGGCACGAGGGCGACGTTGAGCTCGCCTTCGAGGCGGTCGCGTTCCGCCTGCTGCTTCTCCAATTCCTGGCGCGCATAGGCCTGCATCTCGGGATCTCGCTCCTGTTCGGCCAGTTCGCGGGCCTCGGCCATGCCGCGCTCGGCGCGGCGATAGGCCTCGTAGAGATGCACAAGGTCGCGCAGCTGCGCCTGCTCCTTGCTCAGCCGCTGGAGTTCCTTGAGGTCGGCGTGAACCGCGGGGTCTGCCAGCCGCTCGGTGATCGCGTAGTAGCGGGCCCGAACGGCTTCGAGCTGTTCGAACATCAGGCCGCGGCCTCTTTCTCCTCTTGCCGAGCACCCTCGAATGCCGCCAATGCCACCTCGATCTGACGGTCGTCCGGTTCGCGCGTCGTGAGCTTCTGGGTCAGGAGGAACGGGAGGATCAGCACCTTCACGATCGGGTTGTTCCGATGCCGGCCGGCAAAGCGTATGAACTCGTAGGCCAGCATGGCGATCACCGGGATGAGCACGATGCGCGAGAGGAGCAGCAGCGGCAGGGCCGGACGGCCGACCAATCCAAAGACAAAGGCGCTGACGACCATCACCGCCAGCAGGAAGCCGGTACCGCAGCGGGGATGGAGCGTGCTCTGCGTCCGCACGTTGGGTACGTCGAGCGGAAGCCCCGCTTCGTAAGCATTGATCGTCTTGTGCTCGGCGCCATGGTAGGCGAAGAGTCGCGCGATCTCCGCCTTGAAGGAGATGGCATATAGATAGAGCAAGAGCAGCGCGATCCGGACCGCCCCGTCGACCACCCCGAAGAAGAGGTTGCTGTGGCCCCGACTCAGGAAGCCGGCCGCTAGCAAAGGGACGCCGAGGAAAAAGAGCAACGCGCCGGCGACGGCGATCGCCATCGTCACGCGGATGGTGGTCGCGCTCAGCTCCACCTGTTCGGCGGCGGCCTGGATGTTCGCCGACCACATCAGCGCCTTCATGCCGAGGTGGAGCTGCTCCCAGAGCCCGGCGAGGCCGCGGAGCAGCGGCAGGGCCGGACGGCCGACCAATCCAAAGACAAAGGCGCTGACGACCATCACCGCCAGCAGGAAGCCGGTGCCGCAGCGCGGGTGGAGGGTGCTCTGGGTCCGCACGTTGGGCACGTCGAGCGGAAGCCCAGCTTCGTAGGCATTGATCGTCTTGTGCTCGGCGCCATGGTAGGCGAAGAGTCGCGCGATCTCCGCCTTGAAGGAGATGGCATATAGATAGAGCAAGAGCAGCGCGATCCGGACCGCCCCGTCGACC
>DASZGQ010000127.1:0-4025 GCA_035938735.1 Methyloceanibacter sp. | reverse complement strand
CGGCGCCTGCGTCAATGGGCCGATGGTGCAGATCAACAAGGACTATTACGAGGACCTGACGCCAGAGAGCTTCGAGCAGATCCTCGTGAATTTGCGCGAGGGCCGTGAAGTGAAGCCGGGCCCACAGGATGGTCGGCACTCCTCCGAGCCGTTTGGCGGCCCGACCACACTGATCGATCCAGCGCTCTATGCGGACGAGAATGCTTAAAGCGCGCCCGATGCTGAAAGACTCCGACCGGATCTTCAAGAACCTCTACGGCTTCCATGACTGGCGGCTGAAGGCAGCGCGCGCCCGTGGCGCCTGGGACGACACCAAGGCCATGATCGAGCGCGGGCATGAAGAGATTATCGAGGAGGTGAAGGCTTCAGGATTGAGGGGTCGCGGCGGCGCCGGATTCCCGACTGGCTTGAAATGGTCGTTCATGCCGAAGCAGTCAGACGGCCGCCCGAGCTACCTCGTGATCAATGCCGACGAATCGGAGCCCGGCACCTGCAAGGATCGGGACATCATGCGCCACGATCCGCATCTCTTGATCGAAGGCGCGCTGCTCGCGGGCTTCGCCATGCGGGCGCATGTCTCCTACATCTATATCCGCGGCGAGTTCATTCGCGAGCGCGAGGTGCTCCAGGCCGTGATCGATGAGGCCTATGACGCGAAGCTCATCGGCAAGAACAACATCAATGGCTGGGACTTCGATCTTTATCTGCATCATGGGGCAGGGGCCTATATCTGTGGCGAGGAGACCGCGCTGCTCGAAAGCCTCGAAGGCAAGAAGGGGATGCCGCGCCTGAAGCCGCCATTCCCCGCCAATGTCGGCCTCTATGGCGCGCCGACCACCGTCAACAACGTCGAGTCGATCGCGGTGGTGCCCGATATTCTGCGCCGCGGCGCCACCTGGTTCGCATCGCTCGGCAAGACCAACAACACCGGCACCAAGCTGTTCTGCCTGTCCGGCCATGTGAACACGCCGTGCAATGTCGAGGAGGAGATGGGCGTGCCGCTGCGCGAGCTCATCGACCGTCACGCCGGCGGCGTGCGCGGCGGCTGGGACCATCTGCTTGCCGTAATCCCTGGCGGCTCGTCGGTGCCCTGCATCCCGGCGAGCCAGTGCAACGACCTGCCCATGGATTTCGACTCGCTTCGCGATTTGAAGAGCGGTCTCGGCACGGCGGCCGTGATCGTCATGGACAAGTCCACCGACATCATCCACGCCATCGCCAGACTGTCATACTTTTACAAGCATGAATCCTGCGGGCAATGCACGCCATGCCGCGAGGGCACAGGCTGGATGTGGCGGGTGCTCGAGCGCATGGCAAAAGGCCAGGCCGAGAAGCGGGAAATCGATATGCTGCTCAATGTGAGCTACCAGGTGGAAGGCCACACCATCTGCGCCCTTGGCGATGCCGCGGCCTGGCCAGTCCAGGGGCTGATCCGCCATTTCCGCCACGTCATCGAGGAGCGTATCAATGCGCAGGCTACGCAGCCTCTCGCGCCTTCCGTTCCTGTAGCGGCGGAGTGAGGGGCCTATGCGCACCTCTTGGCTTTGGGAAAATGCCGTAACGCTCGCGACCTTGTTGATGGCTGCTGCCGCCGTCGTGGCCCTGATCTACGCCCATCTGCAAATCATGCAAGGCCGCAAGGCCGCCCGCCAGGCGAACGCCAATGAACTATGGCGAGAAACCCTGAGGCTCGCCTTCGACAACGCGAAACTCTCGGACCCGACTGTGAAGCTCGCCGATTTCGACTATGAGAACCGCACCATCGACGGCAGCAGCGAGTTGTTCCAGAAATAAGAGATCTTCGTGGACACGATTCTGAACGCGAGTGACGAGATCCTAGACATCTCGCCGACCGGTGAGTGGAAAACCTCGGTGCGCATTCAGCTCCGGCCGCATCGCGACTATTTGCGGTCGCCGCACTTTCTGAAATCAGGTTACCTTGAGCAGTACGGCAAAAACTTCCGCTCGTTCTTGCACGAAATTTTGAACGAACCCTAATTGAAGCGAATGTCGCTCCAATCGAAGCGCCGAAACAGAAGGCAATAAAGCGTGCCCAGGCTCATCATCGACGGCAAAAAGCACGAGGTGCCGAACGGCATCACCCTGATCCAGGCCTGTGACCTCGCCGGCATCGAGATCCCGCGCTTCTGCTATCACGAGCGCCTGTCGATTGCCGGCAATTGCCGCATGTGCCTGATCGAGGTGGCCGGCATGCCGAAACCAGTGGCCTCCTGCGCCATGAGCGTCAATGATCTGAGGCCAAGCCGCGACGGCACGCCGCCGACCATCATCACCGACTCGGAGACGGTGAAGAAGGCGCGCGAAGGCGTGCTTGAGTTCCTGCTGATCAATCATCCGCTCGATTGCCCGATTTGCGACCAGGGCGGCGAGTGCGATCTGCAAGACCAGACCATGGCCTATGGCTTCGACGCCAGCAGGTTCGCCGACAACAAGCGCGCGGTGGAGGACAAATATCTCGGGCCGCTGATCGACACCTACATGACCCGCTGCATCCACTGCACGCGCTGCATCCGCTTCTTGACCGAGGTCGCGGGCGTGGAGGAGCTTGGCGCCATCGGCCGCGGCGAGGACATGGAGATCACCACCTATCTCGAGCACGGTATGATGTCGGAACTCTCGGGCAATGTGGTCGACCTCTGCCCGGTCGGGGCGCTCACCTCCAAGCCCTACGCCTTCGTTGCGCGCCCCTGGGAGTTGATCAAGACTCAATCGATCGACGTCATGGACGCACTCGGCTCCAACATTCGCGTCGACAGCCGTGGGCGCGAGGTCTTGCGCTTCCTGCCCCGCGTCAACGACGCCATCAACGAGGAATGGATCTCCGACAAGACGCGCCACGTTTGGGACGGCTTGCGCGTGCAGCGCCTCGACCGGCCTTACCTCCGGCGCGACGGCCGGCTTGAACCCGTCACCTGGGACGAAGCCTTCCGCGCCATCGCCGAGAAACTGCGCGGCCTCGATGGCAAACGTTTCGCTGCCATCGCCGGAGATCTCGCCGCCGCCGAGGAGATGTTCGCGCTGAAGACCCTCACCGAGCAGCTCGGTTCGCCAAATATCGATTGTCGCCAGGACGGCGCGAAGCTCGATCCGGCCCTTGGCCGCACCACCTACCTATTCAACGCCACCGTCGAAGGCATAGAGCAGGCCGACGCCCTTCTTCTCATCGGCACCAATCCGCGCCTGGAATCGCCGGTGCTCAATTCCCGCATTTTGAAGCGCTGGCGCCAGAGGCAAGGCCACCTTCCCATCGGGCTGATCGGCACTCAAGTCGATCTCACTTACGCTTACGAGCATTTGGGCTCGGGCCCCGAGACACTGGCAAAGGTCGCGAGCGGATCACACCCCTTTCTCGAAAAAATGAAAGGCGTTGAGCGGCCACTGGCCATCATCGGCCAGGCTGCGCTTGGGCGCCCCGACGGCGCCTCCGTGCTCGCGCTCGCCGCAAAGGCGGCCATAGCTATGGGTGCGGTGAAGCCGGACCTCGGCTGGAATGGGTTCAGCGTGTTGCATACCGCCGCCGCCCGCGTCGCCGGCCTCGACCTTGGCCTCGTGCCGGGCGAGGGGGGCAGGGACGTCGAGGCCATCCTCGATGGAGCGGAGAAGGGCGAGATCGAGGTGGTCTATCTGTTCAGTGCCGACGAGATCGACACCAATAGGCTCGGCAAAGCCTTCGTCATCTATCAGGGCAGCCACGGCGACCGCGGCGCCCACCGCGCCGATGTCATCCTTCCGGGCGCCGCCTATACCGAGAAAGACGCTCTCTACGCCAATACCGAGGGGCGCCCCCAGATGACGGCCCGCGCCGTCTTCCCGCCGGGCGAAGCGCGTGAGGACTGGAAGATCATCCGCGCTCTGTCAGGGAGGCTTGGTCAGGCTTTACCGTTCAACACCGCCGCCGAACTCCGCGCAAAGATGTTTGCCGCCTGTCCGCATCTGGCGCTGCTCGATCAGATCCTCCCGGCCGACAGCTCCGCCATCGAGAGGCTGGCGGCACAGGGAGGCGG
>DASZGQ010000126.1:0-9904 GCA_035938735.1 Methyloceanibacter sp. | reverse complement strand
GAGACCACGCTAGATCTCGACACGCGCACCATCCTCCAGGTCAAGATCAAGGAGGGCGAGGACCCCGACGACATCTTCTCGCGGCTGATGGGCGACGTGGTCGAGCCGCGACGCGAGTTCATCCAGGCCAACGCCCTGCAGGTCGCCAATCTGGACGTGTAACCGCCCCGGCGGCCGCCCTCCCCTTAACCCTGGGTCAATCTGGAACGCTTAGCCTCTGAGCGCCATGGTTCGCGGGCGCATCTCCCCCCGCGATGACCGGACGTTATTGGGGTAAGCGAACGATGCCGGCGCGGCGAAAGCCAAAATCAGCGGCAAAGGCGAAAGAACGCGTCGAGCCGCATTTCGGCGGCCGCAAGCGCGAGCCTGCGCCTAAGTCCCGCAAGCCGCGGGCGCGAAAGAGCACCGAACGCCGCCTCCGGCGCGTCGCGCTCCGGGTCCTGTTTGCCGCTTGCGCCATCGTCGTTCTCGTGCTCGGCGGTGGCTTTATCAACTTCGTGTCGCGTCTGCCAGACCCCGTCCTGCTCACTCTCGACGACCGGCCGCCGAACCTCACCATTCTCGCCGGCGACGGCACCGTGCTCGCCGAGCGCGGGCTCCGTCGCGGCTATGTGCGGCTCGACCGGCTGCCGCCTTACCTGGCGCAGGCGGTGATCGCCACCGAAGACCGCCGCTTCTACAACCATCTCGGCGTCGATCCCGTGGGCCTCGTCCGGGCGGGCTTCCGCAACCTCGCGGCCGGCAGCGTGGTCCAGGGTGGCTCGACGATCACTCAGCAGCTCGCCAAGAACCTGTTTCTATCCCCGGACCGCACTATGGCGCGCAAGCTCGAGGAGGTGATGTACGCCATCTGGCTTGAGCGGCGCTTCACCAAGGACGAGATCCTCGAGCTCTATCTCAATCGCGTCTATTTCGGCGGCGGCACTTACGGAGTGGAGGCGGCGGCGCGGCGCTATTTCGGGCGCTCGGCGCGCTCCGTCACCTTGACACAAGCTGCGCTACTCGCCGGCCTGCTCAAGGCGCCGTCGCGCTATGCGCCGACGCGCAATGTGGAGCTCGCCAGCGCGCGCATTGACGTGGTGCTCGACAACATGGTCGACGCTGGATACCTCACCAGCGCAGAGGCCCATGCTGCAGCCCAGCAGCCTTTAAGGCTTAGGGCCTATGGCGACGAGACTGGATATCCTTACGCCGTCGACTGGGTGGCCGAGACGCTGCCTGAAGTGGTCAGCGACAACCAAGGGGACCTGATCGTCGAAACCACGATCGATGCGGGCCTCCAGCGGACCGCGCAGGCGACGCTGCGCCAGAAGCTAGACGAGGAGGGCCAGCCGCTCGACGTGAGCGAAGGCGCCGTGGTGGTGATGGACACCAATGGTGGGATCAAGGCGCTGATTGGCGGCCGCTCCTATCGCTCGAGCCCCTTTGACCGGGCGGTGAAGGCGCTTCGCCAACCGGGCTCGGCGTTCAAGCCCTTCGTCTATCTCACGGCTCTGGAAAGCGGCTACACGCCGGACTCGGTCGCCGATGATGAGCCTATCGCCGTGGACGGCTGGTCGCCCAAGAATCACACCGGGACCTATCGCGGGGCGGTGACGCTCAGGGACAGTTTCGCTCAGTCCATCAACACCGTCGCGGTAAAGCTCGCCGACGAAGTCGGTCGCGCTGAGGTGGTGCGCACCGCGCGGCGGCTCGGCATTCACACCGAGTTGCACGACCGCCCGTCGCTCGCGCTCGGCACCGCCGAGGTCACCCCTCTCGAGCTCGTTACGACCTACGTGCCTTTCGCCAACGGCGGCGAGGGCGTCACGCCGCACATCATCGCCAGGGTGCGGAACAGTGACGGCAAGCTGCTCTACGAGTTCAAGAGCGCAAATCTCGGGCGAGTCGTGGACGAGCCTTATGTCGCGGAAATGAACGACATGATGAATGCGACGCTGGTCAGCGGCACCGGCAGGCAGGCAGCGCTGCCGGACCAAATCGCCGGCGGCAAGACCGGGACGAGCCAGAACTCGCGCGATGCCTGGTTCGTGGGCTATACCGCGCATTACGTCTGCGGCGTGTGGGTCGGCAATGACGACGGCTCGAAGATGCGAAATGTGAGCGGCGGGACACTGCCGGCTCACATCTGGCACGACATTATGGTCTACGCCCATCAAGGCAAGCAGCCGATGGCGTTGCTCGGCACGCGCTCGCCTTGGCTCGAACAGGCGGCGTCTCGGGTTTGGGGAGCTCCGGCGGAGCGGAGCGACTAGCCCATCTACCGCCGCATGCTCGGCATCCTCTCTGGCGGGTAAACACTTCTCATGTCATGCTCGGGCGAAGACCCGGGCATCCAGGGCAACAAACTCGGAGCGAGCGGCCCTGGATCACCGGGTCACGCCCGGCGATGAGGAGCAAGCGTTGGACAGGTTACTCGATGGTGCGCTTGGGCGAGCGCCCGTTGGCCGACGGCAGCATGCCTTCCGAGCCGTAGCGGTGAAGACTCGCGCCATGCTTGCGGAGCCACGACCTCGCCTCCTCATGGCGCGGCATGGTGCGCTCGACCAAGTTCCAGAATCGCGGACCGTGATTCATATGCCCGAGATGAGCCACCTCGTGTGCCGCGAGATAGTCGAGCACGAAAGGCGGGGCGAGCACGAGCCGCCAGGAGAAGGACAGCGCACTGGTGGTCGAGCACGATCCCCAGCGCGTGGTCTGATCGCGGACAAAGATGCGGCTCGGCATGAGGTCGAGGCGGTTGGCATGCACGGCGACCCGCGCTTTCAGGTCCTGATGCGCCTGGCGCTTCAGCCAGTCGAGCATGCGCCGCGGCGCGTGCTCCGGCTCGCCCGCCACGACGAGGCGCGGCAGTCTGCGGATCGGCAGGCGCGCGCCTTGCGGCCAGGCCGGCGCGACCTTCATGTCGTCCGCCTCTTCCAACCAAACCACGCCGCGCTGCCGCACCGTGCCGGCAAAGCGGATCAGGTGAGCGAAACCGCGCAACGGCACGATGGCGCCGTGGGTGAAGGGCACGGGCTCGGACAATCCGGCGACGCGCTCTTTCAGCCAATCGAGATGGCGCGACAAAAATTCGTCGGCTTCGGCGAAGCTCGAATAGACCGGCATGGTCAAGATTGCGCCGCGGCGGGCCTCGCTCACTTGCAGGCTGAAGCGTCGCGCGCGTGAACTGCGCCGCAGCAGAAGCGGAAGGCCCAACCCCTTAACCTTAACTTCGATGGTTTCGCCGTTACCGGGCCTCAGCCGCTTAAGCATGACACATACGCTCCCTGCGCCGATCGATTTTCGCTCGATTCGGCGAAGCTACAGTAACACAGGCGCAGTGGAAGGCAGTGCCTAAGCTTTAGGACTTTCGGCTGAACGATCGCGCCAATAGCCCCCTGCGGCGCTGATGCGTGGTGATGAAGTGATTGATTTTAGGAACGATTTCGGCGCGGAAGCGGGAGCCGTTGAACACGCCATAGTGACCAGCCCCGGGTTGCAAATGGTGCCGCCGCATGGAGGCGGGGAGGTTTTTGCATAAGGTGTGGGCAGCGAAAGTCTGGCCGATTCCAGAGATATCGTCCTTTTCACCTTCAACGGTCATCAGTGCGACGCGGCGAATGGACCGAGGGTCGACGCGGCGTCCACGATGGACCATCTCGCCTCTGGGCAGGGCATGTTCGAGGAAGACCGATTCGATGGTTTGCAAGTAGTACTCAGCGGTGAGGTCCATGACCGCAAGAAAATCATCATAGAACTCCCGATGCTTGTCCGCAGAGTCGCCATCGCCGCGAATCAAATTGTGAAACAGATCGCGGTGAGCGGTGATATGCCGGTCCAGATTCATGCCCATGAACCCGCTCAACTGCAGAAATCCAGGATAGACCCGCCTCATCATGCCGGGATGCGGCCAGGGAACCTGGGTGATGACGTTCCGCTCGAACCACTCGATGCTCCGCCCCTTGGCAAAGCGGTTCACGGCGGTCGGGCTCACCCGCGCATCGATGGGGCCCGCCATCAGGATCATGGAGCGTGGGGCGGAGCGGTCGCGCATGGCCTCCAGCAGCGCCACCGCAACGAACACCGGCACGGTCGGCTGGCAGACCGCCATCACATGTACATCTCCTTGGAAATACCTTATGAATTCAATGAGGTAGTCGATATAGTCGTCGAGGTCGAAGGCGCCCGCTGCGCGCGGCACGCGGCGCGCGTCCCGCCACTCGCTGACGTAGACCTCGTGGTCGGGAAGCATATCGCGCACGGTACCGCGCAAAAGCGTCGGATAGTGACCGGCCATAGGCGCCACGATCAGCAGCTTGCTGTCCTTGCGGCGTCTTGCTGGCGGGATGTCGCGCTCGAAATAAACGAGGTTACAGAAGGGCTTGGCGATGATCCGGCGCGTGCGTACGGCGACCTCACGCCCGTCGACGTCCGTTGAGCGAAGATCCCAGGCTGGTTTCCGGTAACGCCTTGTCGTCCGCTCGAACAGCTCAAGCGCCGCGGCGGCGCCTTTGCCGAGCGGCGTGTGCGAGGCCGGGTTCAGCGGATTGCGGAACAACAGCCGGTACGCCTCGGCCGCCGCCCGAGCCGGGCTCAAGGCGGCCTGGTTCAGCTCGTATAAATGGTAAAGCATGGATCGACCTCCCGCTCTCACAGGGTGCAGCAATTCATGCTGCATCGCAAACTGAGATGGTGATTCTATGTTGCGGCGCAATGACAAAAGGCCGCGCAGCGGCAATCGGGCGCGCTTTTAGAGCAATTTATCCAGCTTTTCCGCGATTTCTTGAGCGCTCGCGCCGTAGGCGAAGTGGGCCACGTACTGACCCTCTGGGTCCATGAGATAGACGAGCGCCGAATGGTCGACGCTGTAGCCGCCGGACGAGGCCTTGTTCTCGACCTTGGAATAGACCACGCGATAGGCATTAGCGGCCGCGGCGATCGCCTCCGATGAGCCCGTCAGCCCCACGAAATTGGGGCCAAAGCTCTTCACATACTCAGTCACGGCCTGTGGCGTGTCCCGCTCCGGGTCGATCGTGATGAAGATGGGGACCACCTTCTTGGCCTTGTCGCCGAGCTGTTCGAGCGCCTGGGCGATTACTTGCAGCTCCGCTGGGCAGATGTCCGGGCAGTGGGTGAAGCCGAAGAAGACGAGCATGTAGCGGCCTCGGAAGTCTTGGTCGGTTACGGTCTTGCCGTCGGTGCCCGTCAGCGAGAAGGGTCCGCCGATAAGCGCAGTCCCGGACGATTCGACCTGCTGCCGCCCTTTCGGCGTGGTGAGCAGCAGGACGGCGACGCCCGCCAGCGCGCCGATGAGGAAGCCGGAAATGACGAAAGCGATCAGGCGGGCGCGCATTTACTCACCAAGCTGAAGCAACGTGCCGTTGACTCTCGCGCTCTGCAAAAACCAGCGGAAGGCGAGATAGCCGACGGTCAGATAGACACCGTTCAGTCCAAGCGCCCACCATAGCTCGGTCGCATTGAAGACGCCGTGCAGCAGGATCGAGCGCATGCCCTCGAACACATGAGTGGGCGGGAGCGCAAGCGCAATCGGCTTGAGCCAGCCGGGCAACACCGACACAGGGTAATACACGCAGGAGAGCGGTAACAGAATAAAGGCAAGCGACCAGGCAAGCTCCTCGGCGCCAAGCCCATAGCGCAAGATCACGCCCGCCGACAGAAGGCCGAGCGACCAGCTCGTCAGCACCAGCACGGCGAAGAAGGCGGCAAGAGCAAGCCCGAGATCGAGCAGGTTAAAGCCGAAGATGAAATAAGCGGCGAGGGCGACCGGCACCATACTCACTGTAAGCCTGATCACGCTCCACACGCTCAAGGCGGCGACAAGCTCGAAGGGGTGGAGCGGGCTCGTCAGCAGATTGCCAAGATTACGCGACCACATCTCCTCGATGAAGGTCGTCGAGAAGCCGATCTTCGAGCGGAAGAGAATGTCCCACAACAGTACGCCGCCGATCAGGACGCCGGCGGCCTGGACAAGTGGGCTCGTGGTGCCAGCAAGATATTTCTGCAGGAAACCCCAGGTGAGCATCTGCAGGAACGGCCAGTAGATGAGCTCGATCAGCCTGACGCCGGAGCTACGCAACAGATACATGTAACGGCGGACAAGCGCGCCGATGCGACGGAGCGACGCGCGCAGACCTGACGGCGGCAGGAGGACCGGGACGGTGCCGGCCTCTGATGACACGATGCTCATGACGCCTGCCTCGCTTCCGACTCGTCTTCGTCGGCGCGCCGCGCGCGACCCCGCACGACGTCGAGAAACACCTCTTCCAACGTTTCGCGACCATAGGTCTCGATCAGGGCGCGCGGCGTCGCGTCCTCGAGAATGCGCCCCGAATCGAGCACGATCACGCGACCGGCGAGGCGCTCGACTTCCGCCATGTTGTGCGAGGCGAAAAGGATCGTGGCGCGGCGCGCTTGCGCGTAGTCCTTGAGTTTTCGTCTGACCCAGTCGGCGGTGTCGGGGTCGAGCGACGCAGTGGGCTCGTCGAGCAGCAGGAGCTCTGGCGCGTTGAGCAGAGCCTTGGCGAGCCCCACGCGCGTCTTCTGCCCGGCTGACAGTTTGCCGGTGGCGCGGTCGAGCAGCGCGTTGAGCTGGAGATCCTCGACGAGAAAGGCGATGCGTTCCTCGGCGTTGGCGACGCCATAAAGGCCAGCATAGACCGTCAGGTTCTGCCGCACCGTAAGCCGCATCGGCAGCTCGACATAGGGGCTCTGAAAGTTGAGCCGCTGCGCGACCTGATGGCGGCTTCGGCTCATATCGGCGCCAAACACCCTTACCTCGCCAGAGGTCGGCACCACGAGCCCGAGGAGCATGGCAATGGTGGTGGTCTTGCCGGCGCCGTTGCCGCCGAGCAGCGCCACGGTCGTGCGCGGCTTGAGCGCAAAACTGATATGGTTGACGGCCGTGACGGTGCCGTAAACCTTAGTGAGGTCCTTGACCCCGACGGGAATTGTCTCGGCCAAGTCCTGCGACGTGGTTACTCTCTCGTCCATGGCGTATGCTTTGTCCGAATTATGGCCGGGCGGCCCATGCTAAACTTCACCTATGAGCACTATCGATACTAGTCAAACGCCGCCGCGCGCCAGGGTCAGGGAGGATTTGCTCCGCCGCGGGCAAAGCCGCTTGCGCCTACAGACCATCGTTCGCTTGCGCTGGATCGCCGTGCTCGGCCAGAGCGCCACGGTAATCATCGTTTATTGGCTGATGGGCATCGATCTGCCGATCGGCGCCTGCCTTGCGGTGATCTCGCTGTCGGCCTGGCTCAATGTGGCGCTTCGCCTACGTTATCCAGCAAGCCAACGGCTGCCGAATCACTACGCGTTCCTCATGCTCGCCTACGACGTCCTACAGCTTAGTGCGCTGCTCTATCTGACCGGGGGACTGGAAAACCCCTTCGCCTTTTTGCTCATCGCCCCGGTCACGGTGTCGGCCTCGACCTTGCCGCCAAGGGTTACGGTGGCGCTTGGCGGCCTTGCGGTCCTGGTGGCGACGCTGCTCACCGAGTTCCATTTGCCGCTGCCGTGGTTTCACCATTCGCGGTTCCTGCTGCCGCTGCCTTACCTCATGGGCGTCTGGGCGTCGGTGGTTTCGGGCATTCTGTTCATCGGCCTCTATTCATGGCGAACGGCGGAAGAGGCGCGGCGCATGGCGGAGGCTCTGGCGGCAGCGGAGCTTGTGCTTGCGCGCGAGCAGAAGCTCTCGGCGCTCGACGGCCTTGCCGCCGCCGCAGCGCATGGTCTCGGCACGCCGCTTGCTACCATCGCGGTCGTGGCCAAGGAGCTGTTGCGCGACGCCAAACTCTCAGATCCGCATTACGAGGATCTCGTACTGTTGCGCGCGCAGGCCGAGCGCTGCCGCACCATTCTCGGCGAACTCGCCGGCATGGGCGAGCAACATGACTTCATCGTCTCGCGACTGCCGATCGGTCATCTCATCGAAGAATCGGTGTCTCCACATCGGCTGGTCGCGGTGCCGATCGAGGTGGAGGCCGGCCCAGTGCCAAACCTCAAGCCCGGTGGCCGGCTCGCGCAGGAGCCGGTGATGTTGCGCAATCCTGGCGTGATTTATGGGCTTGGCAATCTCGTGGAGAACGCCATCGACTTCGCTAGGAGCAAGGTCGAGGTCAAGGCGAGCTGGTCGGAGGATGAAGTGAGAATCGCCATCGCCGATGACGGCGCGGGCTTCCCGCCCAACGTGCTAGAGCAGCTCGGCGAGCCCTTCGTCACCACGCGCCCTGGCTATGGCGACGGCGGCGAGCCCGACGAGCATGTCGGCATGGGACTTGGCTTCTTCATCGCCAAGACGCTGCTCGAGCGCTCGGGCGCTCGGCTTGAGCTTGCCAACCGGGCAACGCCCCCTGGCGGCGCATTGGTCACCGTCGTGTGGCCGAGGTCGAGATTCGAGCAGGCCTTCGCAAAGGCCGAAAGGCAGTCGGAGCCGGTGGCTTGAGGCGTTTCTAGACATCCCCAGTGATGCCTCGGTGGCTTGCGAAGGGGCGGGCGAAGACATAGTTGCCCGTTGGCCTTCGCGGTTGCCCGTCGATTCTTACGAAACGTTTACTTGTGGTGAGGGCGTCTTGGGCAGTATGGCTCCGGAAGGCATAGGAGGCTCCAGAATGGAAGCTCAGCAGACCTGGCCCATTCCCAAGGACAATACGCTGCTCATCGTCGACGACGATCGCGCTTTCCTCGCGCGGCTTGCGCGTGCCATGGAGACCCGCGGCTTTGAAGTCGAAACGGCGCCGACCGTAGAGGACGGTCTCTCTTCCCTACGCCGCAGGCCGCCGGCCTTCGCCGTGGTGGACATGCGTCTTGATGATGGTAGCGGCATCGATGTCATCGCCGCGCTAAAGGACGTGCGCCCTGAGGCGCGCGCCGTGGTGCTCACCGGCTACGGCAATATCGCCACCGCGGTGACCGCGGTGAAGCTCGGCGCGGTCGATTATTTGGCCAAGCCCGCCGATGCCGACGACGTCTACCAGGCGCTGGTCGCACCGGCAGATGCCAAGGCGCCGCCGCCGGAAAACCCGATGTCGGCCGACCGGGTGCGCTGGGAACATATTCAGCGCGTCTATGAGCTGTGCAACCGCAATGTCTCGGAGACGGCGCGGCGGCTCAACATGCATCGGCGCACGCTGCAGCGCATCCTTGCCAAGCGCGCGCCGAAGTAACTTCAGATCTCAAACCCGCAGCCGGGGTCGAGGTGAAGTTGCAGCCTGAGCGCCGCGGCGCGGGCAAAGGTAAGCATCACTTGCGCCGTGCCGCGCCCAAGCGCTCCTCCAGCGGCTCGCGCACGAGATGCGCGCCGTAGCGGTCGGCGAGCATCAGGCCTGCGTTTTCAGGGATCACGTGGCAAGGGAAGTCTGGCGACACGGCGAAATAGAGCCGGTCGCAATGCGGCCGGTACTCGGCCCATTTGCCGTTGGTCTGAAAATCAAGCAGGCAGGACTTGATCTCAACGATCCAGATGTCTCCAGCCGGCGATAGGCCCACCACATCGGCACGGCGCCCATTTGCAAGCAAAAGCTCGGTCACCACCGAATGACCGAGCGCGCGAAGGCGCCCGGCAGACGCCGCGCTGGAGCTCGGCGGCGACGGCCGATTGGCGTCCGTCGAACCCAATGACGGGGTCCAGGTCCGGCGCGAAATTGCCCATCGAGGAATGATCTGCCATGAGTCGGCGCCTTCACAGAGTTGTGCATGCTTAACCATTCCGCCGTGTGGAACAAGCTGCTAAATCTGGTGTTTAGCACTGGCTAAAGAGGACTGCTCACCTGTCCTTGAGGGCGAATGTGGGATGCGTTCCCGGAGGAGAGGATCATGAGTGCGAGCGATGCTGTCCTCCTCGATCATATTCAACCGACGCCTGCTCGATCCCTTTATGATCGCCTGATCGCAACGCGCC
>DASZGQ010000125.1:0-4307 GCA_035938735.1 Methyloceanibacter sp. | reverse complement strand
TTAGGCCCTATAGCTGGCGCCGGGCCTCATCCTTCGAGATGGCGCGTTCCGCCCCTCCTCAGGATGAGGAGCGTACGCCACAGACGTGAAGCCTAATCCTAACCCTGAGGAGAAGCCTCCTCAGAGAATCTCTACCACCTTCTCGGGCGGCCGGCCGATTGCAGCCTTGCTGCCAACCACCACGATCGGCCGCTCGATCAGAATGGGATTGACCACCATCAAAGCGATCAGCGCATCGTTATCCAAGTTGCGATCCTTCAGACCGAGCTCGGCATTGGGCTCCCCTTTGCGCAGCAGATAGTGCGGTTTGAGTCCGAGCCCCTTGAGGATGGTCTTGAGCTCAGCAGCCGAGGGCGGCGTCTTCAGATAGTCCACGATGCGCGGGCGATTCCCTTCTCTTCGAGAAGCGCCAGCGTCTGGCGCGATTTCGAGCAACGTGGATTGTGGTAGATCGTCTCCGTCATGATGCGAAGTCCGGTAGGGGTCGATCGGCCCATTCGGCGGCGCGCGCGCCGATGAGGGGCTTGAGGTTTGAAGCACCCGCGCGTTGGATCGCCGCCACCAATGTCTGCTTGATGCGGGTGATGAGGCTCGGGCCCTCGAAAACGAGTCCAGTATAGAGTTGGATAAGCGAGGCGCCGGCCTCAATCTTGGCAAGCGCCGCGTCGCCTGACTCGATGCCACCAACGCCGATCAGCGGCAATCTGCCGTCCGTGAGCCTATAGACGCGGGCGAGCATGCGGGTCGCACGCGTGAACAGCGGCCGCCCAGAAAGTCCGCCGGCCTCTGCCGCGAAGGGCCAATCCTTTAGCCCGTCGCGGGACAGCGTGGTGTTTGACACCACGATGCCGTCGATGCCATGCACCTGGATCACGCCGACAATCTCCGGCAAATCGGCGTCGGCGATATCGGGCGCGAGCTTGACGAGAAGCGGCGGACGCTTCTCCGCCGAGCTCCGCGCTTCTTGAACCCGCGAGAGAAGTTCGCCGAGAATTTCGGGGGCTTGCAGATCGCGCAAGCCAGGCGTGTTGGGCGATGAGATGTTGATGGTGAGGTAGTCGGCGACGCGACTCATACGGGCGATGCCGGAGACGTAGTCGGCGATGCGATCCGCGCTGTCGCGGCCTGCGCCGATATTGACCCCGACAATGCCCCTTCGCCGCGCCGACAGGCGTGGGACAGCCGCCGCCTGTCCTTCATTGTTGAAGCCAAGGCAATTGATGATGGCGCCGTCGGCGGCCGACCGAAAAATGCGTGGCGTAGGATTGCCTCTTTGCGGCTTCGGCGTCAGGCTTCCCACTTCGACGAAGCCGAAGCCCGTGGCAAGGAGCGGCGCGAACACCCGCGCGTCCTTGTCGAAGCCTGCCGCCATACCGAGTGGATTGTGGAAGGTCAATCTCCATAGGTCTTGCGCGAGTCGAGGATCGTCCGACGCGGTCGCGCGGGGATAAAGGCCGAGTTCGAGGCTCTTGATCGCAAGGTCGTGCGCCCGCTCCGGATCGAGCGCACGGAGGAGAGCCTGCCCAAGTCCGTACAACGCGTTCATTCCGCGATGCCGGCTGGCAGGCGGTGGCTACCGTGCTCCTGAAGCGGCAGCGCCTCGACCGAGATGACGTGGTCTAGATGGAGCGGACCGTACAGATGCGGGAACAGCTCGCCGCCGCGCGACGCCACCCAGCGGAGGCTAGCCCCCAACCGATCAGGGTCCACGGCGAGAAGGACAAGATCAGGCTGCCCCGAGAAATATTTGGCCAAAGTCCCGGCGAGTTGCCTCCCTGCCGACAAATGAATGAAGCCGTCGCGAAGATCGTCGGCAGAGCCCTCGAAGCGCCCGCTCCGCCTCGCCTCTTGGAGCGTGGTGCTTGAGCAGATCTTGTAGACAGGTTCACTCATGGAATGTGGGCGACAGTAGCCCGGGGATCGCCGAGGCAACAAGCAGGCGGGCCTGCTGACAGATTGAGGGGTAGACAAAGAACCAAAATAAGCCATAATTCCTAGCATGGGTATAAATTCCGACAGGGCTTTGGCGCGTCGGGGACCGTCATGCTTACCCACGGCAAGATCTGGACCGCGATCGACGCGCTCGCGCGCCGCTACGGGCTCACGCCTTCAGGCCTCGCCAAGCGCGCCGGCCTCGACGCTACCGCGTTCAATCCCTCCAAGCGGGTCACCACCGAAGGGCGCCCGCGCTGGCCGACCACCAAAAGCCTCGCCAAGGTGCTCGGCGCCACCGGCGCCACGATCGAGGAGTTCGTGGACTTCCTCGACGTCGAGGCGCCCGCCTTGCGCAAGGCGCCGCAGCCGATCCCGCTCATTGGCTTCACCCAAGCAGGAGCCGGCGGGCTCTTCGACGACGGCGGCTTCCCTGTTGGCGGCGGCTGGGATCAAATCCGCTTTCCCTGCGTTGACGACGAGAACGCTTACGCTCTCGAAGTGACCGGCGACAGTATGCAGCCGCTCTACCGCGACGGGGATATCTTGATCGTCTCTCCCAATTCCGCGGCGCGCAAAGGCGATCGGGTGGTGCTGCGCACGACCGATGGCGAAGTCATGACCAAGATCCTGGTGCGACGCACGGCGAAGACGGTGGAGCTTGCCTCCCTCAACCCCGATCATCCCAATCTCGTCTTGGTCGAGCGTATCGATTGGATGGCGCGCATCGTGTGGGCAAGCCAGTAGTGCCCGAGGATCGGGATGAAGATCCTCTCCCTCCTTGTCTCGCTCTTGCTTGGCACTGCGGTGCTTCTCGTCTTCTTCCACCCTTGGGGCGCACTCCAGACGATGTGGAGGGGTTTCCGCGACGCGGCACCTGCCAATCCGTCCGCATCAGCCGAGTCGACCGCCGCAGTCGACACCGCCACTCCGAAACCCGCCGAGGTCACCCCCAAGCTTGCGACGCCGCCTGCGAGTACAACGCCAGAGGCGGCGAACCCTGCCGTACCCAAGACCCATTTGCTGGCAAACGAACAGGCGGCAGCGGAGCGGAGCGCAGCGCTTGACGACCAGATGCACGCGACCGCGCCGGCCCCGCGGGAGACCAAGCGCTATTTCAAGGTGAGGGTGCGCGATGCCGAGACGCGGCCGGGGCTTTTCCTTAAGGCCGGACCGGCGCTGCGGTTGACGTGCCGGCCCCCGCCGCCCCAACTCAATCGAGGCCGCCGCCGTGACGTTAAAACTCGTCCACGCCAAATATGATCGGGAAACCGAGCGCGCTTATGTCGAGCTCAGAGGCGAGGATGATGACGGCGAGGTGCTGGCGGTTGCCATTTTATCGTATCGCACGACCGGAGGCTGTCGAAGCAGCAGATCGAGCAGGACGTCGTGCGCAAGGCGCGCCACGTTCTGAAGCGCGCCGCCGCGTCTATTTGACTTTCTGCGCCTCAGGCGCGGTGGGCGAGCCCCCGACCAACCAAGACATGGTGCCAGCTGGGCCGCGGGTGGTCGGCGCATAGGACGCTCCGCCATCGACCAAGTCCTGCTGGGTGCCGCGTCGAAAATTCCGACTACGAATATGCCTATTAGCATTCGGTCATCACGCTGCAACCTCTTCGGTGCTGACTTCAAAAAGGGCGGCTGGCATCACCGGGGGTCGCTTGTGGCCCCCTCCTCTATTGCCGAGACCTCCGCGAGATTCACCGCCACTAAGGTGAAGCCGGATCAAGGCCAGTCGCCACACGAGCGGACGCCATTGCGGCCTTGTCGGTGCTGGGAGGGTGCCGAGGATTCGGATTTGCAGGGGCATACGGTTAAGCTGGCGCGCTCCGGCAAGCGCTAAGGTGCCGGCGCTTTCGCCTCTCATGATATGGCGTCCCTCACCGTCAATCTCCTCTTCGGACACTTCTTCGGCGGTTCCATCGATTATCTCACCCCCGATGGCATCTATGCTCTTAGCTGTACGCTTTGATACTGAGTACAGCCATTTATCAGTCAGAAAGTCCCGGACCCTGAAACGGTGCACCGTCACCACTACCTTGCCTCCATGTTTAAAGCATTCCAGCGGACTTCAACCTCCACCTCACTCATTTCCGGTCGCGCCCGGTTGCGGTTGCTCTAGTCGAGCCTGATTCTTGGGCCAAAAGCCCTTGTTGTAGTCGCTTGATAATCCCATGACCGCTATCGCCAGCACCACGAATAGCAGCAAGCGCTTGAGCTCACCAAAGGTGCAAGCTGGGTGATTGATGGAGAGGACATGATGGGCGGGCCTCAGGCGCACGCTGCTCGATCTTAGCCTGGACGAGTTCATGTACCGCACGGGCGTATTCGTTCGGCACCTTTTGAGGGTCGAACTTGCCCGACTGCCGCTAAAT
>DASZGQ010000124.1:0-6800 GCA_035938735.1 Methyloceanibacter sp. | reverse complement strand
CCTGCTCCTGCCCTTGACCGGCTCCGGCAACACGCCCTCCGTTGCCAAGGCGCTGAAGCAGGCCGCCGAGCTTGCCCTGTTCGATTTCGACAATCCCGCCGTCTCGCTTATCCCGAAGGACACCAAGGGCACGCCCGACGGCGCGCGGGCGGCGGCAGAGAGCGCGCTCCAGGACGGCGCCGAGCTGATCATCGGTCCACTGTTCGCCCAGGAGGTCACGGCTGCGGCTCCCGTGGCGGCCGCACGGAACGTGCCGATGATCGCCTTTTCGAGCGACGAGAAGGTCGCGGGCAACGGCGTTTATCTGTTGAGCTTCCTCGCCGGGCGCGACGTGCCGCGCATCGTTTCCTACGCGCTTGCCCACGGCAAACACAATTTCGCGCTGCTCATTCCGCAGTCGCCTTACGGCAGGCTGGCAGAGGCGGCGTTTGCGCGCAGCATCGGGCGCGGCGGTGGCCAATCCGTGGTACGTGCGACCTTCCCGCCGAACGACGCCAACGCCATGCTCGGGCCGGTACGCCAACTTGCCAACGCCATGAAGGCTGGGCAGGTGGATGCGCTGTTCCTCCCCACTGGACCTGAGGATCTGCAATCGCTTGCGCCGCTGCTTGCCTCCAACCAAGTGACCAGCAAGCAACTCCAATTTCTTGGCACCGGCCAGTTGGACTATCCCAATGTCGGGAGAGAGGCGGCGCTGGTCGGCGGTTGGTTCCCGGCGCCAGACCCGAAGGGCTGGAGCGATTTCGCCGCGAAATACGCCAAGACTTATGGCGCCACACCGCCGCGCATCGCGAGCCTCGCCTACGACGCGGTGAGCCTCGCCGTGTCGCTATCCCCAAATGCGCCGGGCCAGCGCTACACGGCAACGACGTTGACGCGGGGCAGCGGCTTTGCCGGCGTCGATGGCCTGTTCCGGCTCTTACCCGACGGCACCAGCGAGCGCGGGCTTGCCATTCTCCAGGTCCGCGACTACGGGCCCGAGGTGTTAGACCCAGCGCCGAACAGCTTCACATCCGCGCAATATTAGGCAGACTAGGCAGCGAGCTCGACGATAAGCCGGTCGAGAACGGTCCGCCCAGCACCGGTAGCCTGCACACGATCTTCGCTTTGCCGGAGCAGGCCTTGCGCTTGAAGCGCCGCAAGCTGCTCTTCATCGAGCTTGCGCCCATCGATTGCAGCGAGCCGCTTCAAGTCGATACCTTCGGCAAGACGCAGCCCCATCAACAGATATTCGTCGGCCGATTCCTGCGGGCTCAGCGCCTCGTCCTGTTCGATGCCGTGACCGAACGTAGCGACCGCCTCGAGCCAGCCCTCGGGAGATTTACGGATGGCGATGGCGTGTTTGACGCCGTCTCGCGTGATGCGGCTATGAGCCCCTGGCCCGACGCCAGCATAATCGTGGCCGCGCCAATAGAGCAGGTTGTGGCGCGACTCCGCTCCGGGCCGCGCATGGTTCGACACTTCGTAAGCGGGGAGGCCTGCCGCATCGCAAAGCTCCTGGGTCAACAAATAGAAGGCTTCCGCGTTCGCGCCGTCAGGAATCGTCAGTGCGCCGGCTTCATGGAGCGCGGCGAACGGCGTCCCGGCCTCGATGGTGAGCTGGTAAAGGGAGAGATGGTCCTGCGCGTAGGAGAGGGCGCGAGTCAGCTCCTTCCGCCAGTCCTGCAATTCTTGCCCTTGCCGCGTATAAATTAGGTCGAAGGACACGCGCTCGAAATTTCGCTTGGCGATGGCGAGCGCGGCCAGCGCCTCATCGCTCGTATGCCTGCGTCCGAGCGCTTTCAGGCTCGCATCGTCAAGCGACTGCACCCCGAGCGATACGCGGTTGACGCCGGCGGCGCGGTAGCCTGCGAAGCGGCCAGCCTCGACGCTGGTCGGATTGGCTTCCAATGCGATCTCGGCGCAGGTGTCGATGGACCAAAGCTCAGCGATGCGATCTAGGATCGCGCCGACGGTTTCGGGCGCCATCAGCGAAGGCGTGCCACCGCCGAAGAAGATGCTCGTCACCTTGCGCCCGCGCGTGAGCGAGGCGAAGTGCGCAAGTTCTGAAAGATAGGCAGTGAGAAACTTGCCCTGGTCGATGCCGTCATGGCGCACATGGGAGTTGAAGTCGCAATAAGGGCATTTGGCGAGGCAGAACGGCCAGTGCACATACACGCCGAACGGTTCACTCATCGTCATAGGCAGCCAGCATCAGCTTCTCGAAGGCGCGCGCACGGTGCGAGATGGCATCCTTCAGCTCAGGCTCCATCTCGCCGAAGGTCTCCTTATAGCCCTCCGGCACGAAGATCGGATCATAGCCGAAACCGCGGGTCCCGCGTGGCGGCCAGGTGAGTGTGCCGAACACCTTGCCTTCGAATACCTGCGCCTTGTCCTCGGGCGAGGCGAGCGCAAGAGCGCAGGTGAAATTCGCCGTCCAGTCCTTAACGCCGGAAGCGACCAGACCCCGATGCACGCGCTCCATGGCGAGTCCGAAATCCCTCGCGGCGCCACCCCAGCGCGCCGAATGAATGCCCGGCTCTCCGCCGAGCGCCCTGACCTCCAGGCCTGAATCGTCAGCCAAAGCAGGGACCCCCGAAGCTCGCGCAGCGGCGAGTGCCTTCAGCTTTGCATTCGCGGCGAAGGTTTGGCCGGTCTCTTTCGACTCGGGCAGACGGAGGTTTCCCGCCGACACCACATCGATGCCGAACGGGGCAAGCAGGGCGGCGATCTCGCGCACCTTGCCTTTATTGTGGCTGGCGATGACGAGGCGCGTGCCTCGCCGCAAGGCGACGGTCATCTCAAGCGACAGTGAGCTTCTGTAGTTGCACGAGCTCGGCGATGCCACGCTTCGCCAGCGCCATCAGCTGATCGAACTGCGGCTGGCTGAAGGCTTCCTGCTCGGCGGTGCCTTGAACCTCGACGATCCCGCCGGAGCCCGTCATCACGAAATTGGCGTCGGCCTGGGCCTCTGAATCCTCGGCGTAATCGAGGTCGAGGATCGCCTCGCCGCCATAGAGCCCGCAGGAGACCGCGGCAACATGGTCGCGCAAGGCCGTGCCGTTCTTGATCATGTTGCGCGCCTTCATCCAGGCAATGGCGTCGTGGAGCGCGATCCACGAGCCGGTGATGGACGCGGTGCGCGTGCCGCCATCGGCCTGGAGAACGTCGCAATCCAGGGTGATCTGCCGTTCGCCAAGGAGAGAGAGGTCGGTGACGGCCCGGAGCGAGCGCCCGATCAGGCGCTGGATTTCTTGCGTGCGGCCCGATTGCTTGCCGGCGGCGGCTTCCCGGCGCGTGCGCTCGGAGGTGGCGCGGGGCAGCATGCCGTATTCTGCCGTGACCCAGCCTTTCCCGCCGCCCTTCAGCCATGGCGGCACCGAGTCGCCCACCGTGGCAGTGCACAGCACATGGGTGTCGCCGAAGCGCACGAGGCACGAGCCCTCGGCGTGACGGGAAACCCCGCGCTCGAGGCTGATAGGGCGCATGGCATCTGCCGCGCGTTTGGACGGGCGCATTCTCTCTCCGCGTGAAATTCGTGAAGCGCGGCGCACCCTAGAGGAGGCTTCGCCCACAAGCAACGGCGAGTCCCGCTTTCGCCTACAGGGTGTGAGTGGGTCAGCTTGTCCGGAACCCCAGGAGCGGCTACCACACTGGACCATGGCCGAGGCGGAAATCGGGGCTCAAGCCAAACGGGCGGAAAGGACCGCCGAGGATGCGTCGCGCCCTGACGGAGCCGGCGGCGCCACCCCGATGATGGCCCAATATCTGGGGATCAAATCGGCCAATGCCGACTGTCTCCTGTTCTACCGCATGGGCGATTTCTACGAGCTGTTCTTCGAGGACGCCTCCGTCGCCTCACGCGCGCTCGGCATCGTGCTGACCAAGCGCGGTAAGCATCTCGGCGAGGACATTCCCATGTGCGGCGTGCCGGTGCATGCCGCCGACGAATATCTCCAGCGCCTGATCGCGCAAGGGCACCGCGTCGCGGTGTGCGAGCAGATCGAGGATCCGGCGGAGGCGCGCAAGCGCGGTCCGAAATCCGTGGTGCGGCGCGACGTGGTCCGCCTCGTCACCCCTGGAACGCTCACCGAGGAGAGTCTGCTCGACGCGCGCGCGCATAATTTCCTCACGGCGATCTTCCGTGCGCCCCCAGGCGAAAGCAGTGAGGCGAACTACGCGCTCGCTTCGCTCGACATTTCCACCGGCGAGCTGCTGGCCGCCACCGTGGGCGGCAGCGATCTTGCCGGCGAGCTCTCGCGGCTTGTCCCCCGCGAGGTGCTGATCGGTGACGATCAAGCCGGAGATCCGTCGCTGCGCGCCGTCATTCACGAGGCCGGTGCTGCGCTGACCCCGGTCCCGCGTGCTTATTTCGACTCATCTCGCGGCGAGCGTGCGCTGAAAGCCAAGCTCGGCGTCGCTGCCCTCGATGCCTATGGCGAGTTCACCAAGCCTGAGCTTGCTGTGCTCGCCGGGCTGTTCACCTATGTGGAGATCACCCAAGTCGGGCGTGCGCCCCTGATGCGGCCACCTCGGAAAGAAGCCCCAGGAAGTTTGCTACTGATCGACGCGGCAACACGCGCCAATCTCGAGCTGATGCGATCGAACCAGGGTGCTCGCGCGGCAAGCCTGCTCGCCGCTATCGACCGCACCGTGACGGGCGCCGGCGCGCGCGAGCTTGCAAGCCGCCTCAGCAGTCCGCTCACCGACGCTGCCGCCATCAATGCCCGGCTCGACGCCGTCGCCTATCTCGCTTCTGAGCCACGTTTGCGCCAAACGCTTCGTGACGAGTTGAAGAGCGCGCCGGACTTGGCCCGCGCTCTGGCACGCCTTGCGCTGAACCGAGGCGGTCCGCGTGATCTCGGCGCCGTCCGCGACGCTATTGCCGCGGCGCGGGCGGTTGCCGCGCATCTTGCCCGTGCCGCTGGCCTCGGCCTGCCGCAGGAACTCGACGCCATCGCCGTCAGCCTGAAGTCAGTGCCGGACGGCGTCGAAGAGGCCCTTGACGCTGCCCTTGCCGACGAGTTGCCGCTGAACAAACGCGACGGAGGTTTCATCCGCGATGCCTTCGATCGCGATCTCGATGAGCATCGCAAGCTCAGGGACGGCAGCCGGCAGGTGATTGCCGGCCTGCAGACCCGCTACGCCGAGGCGACCGGCATCAAATCGCTCAAAGTGCACCACAACAACGTGCTCGGCTATTTCGTGGAGGTCACCGCCACCAATGCCGGTGCCCTATCCAAGCCGCCGCATGTGGAGATTTTCGCGCGCCGCCAAACACTCGCCAATGTCATGCGCTTTTCCACGCTCGAGCTTGGTGAACTCGAGGCGCGCATCACCACGGCAGCAGACCGCGCGCTCGCGCTCGAGCTCGACATCTTTTCCCAACTTGCCGAGCGCGTGCTCGCCGAGCAGGCCTCGCTGGCCGCGGCAAGCGCAGGTCTTGCCGAGCTCGATCACCATGCGGGCCTCGCTGAATTGGCGATAGAGCAGTCCTATGTGCGGCCAGAAGTCGACGAGAGCGCGGTCTTCACCGTGGTGGAAGGCCGACACCCTATGGTCGAGCAGACTTTGGCACGGGGCGATGTTGAAAGCTTCGTCGGCAATGACTGCCGGCTAGGTGCGCTAGATAAGGAGAGTGGAACGCGCATCCTGGTGGTGACCGGCCCCAACATGGCCGGCAAGTCGACCTTCCTCCGCCAGAACGCGCTGATCGTTGTGCTTGCCCAATTGGGCTCCTTCGTTCCGGCGAAGTCCGTCCATGTCGGCATTGTCGACCGACTGTTCAGCCGGGTTGGCGCCGCCGACGATCTCGCCCGCGGCCGCTCGACCTTCATGGTCGAGATGGTCGAGACGGCGGCGATCCTTAATCAGGCGAGCGAGCGCTCCTTCGTGGTTCTGGACGAGATCGGCAGGGGGACCGCCACTTTCGACGGCCTTTCCATCGCCTGGGCGACGCTCGAATATCTGCACGAGGTGAACCGCTGCCGCGTCCTGTTCGCCACCCACTATCACGAGCTGACGGCGCTCGCCGACCGCTTGCCACGCGCGGCCAACGCCACGGTAGAAGTGAAGGAGTGGCGGGACGAGATCGTGTTTCTCTATCGCGTCGTGCCTGGCGCCGCCGACCGCTCCTACGGCATCCACGTGGCAAAGCTCGCTGGGCTGCCGGGCGCGGTGCTCGCAAGAGCCAATGAAGTGCTGACCGAGCTCGAAAAGGCCGATGGCAGGCCGAAGCCGTCGGATTTGGCCTCCGATCTGCCGCTGTTCAGCGCCGCCAAGGGCATCTCGCCGCAGGTGTCACGGCAATCGGCGCTGGAGGCCACGGTTGGCACGCTCAGGCCGGACGCCATGACCCCTCGCGAGGCCCTTGAGGCCATCTATACGCTCAAGGGCTTGCTGGACCGCAGTACCGAGCCTTAAGTCCTGATGTGTTAAAATCGGCGCCGCCTATGGACCAAGCAATCGTCAAAACCGCGCCTTATTTCAATCTCGACGCGCTCCGCGAGGAGACTTCCGAACTCGCCCGCGCCTATTCCGGGCAGGATTCTTCACTGCGGGCGGCGCTGGTCGAGCGCCTGCGGCACCTGGTCGACGACGCGCGGGGTGAGGCGCGGCGCCAGCTTGAACGTGACGGCGACGGGCGGGCGTGCGCCGAGGGCTTGTCGGCATTCCAGGATGCGCTGATCCGGCTCGCCTGCGACTTCACTACCAATCACGTCTATAGCGCCAAGAACCCGTCCGCCGCGGAGCGCATGGCCATTGTCGCGCAAGGCGGATATGGGCGCGGCATGCTGGCGCCGGGCTCCGACATCGATCTT
>DASZGQ010000123.1:0-11468 GCA_035938735.1 Methyloceanibacter sp. | reverse complement strand
GGCGCCTTCAAGGAGCTGGAGAAGGACGTGGTGCGCTCGAGCATCCTCTCCACCAAGCACCGCATCGATGGGCGCGACCTCACCACGGTGAGACCCATCGTCTGTGAAGTGGGCATTCTGCCACGCACCCATGGCAGCGCGCTGTTCACTCGCGGCGAGACGCAAGCACTCGTCGTGGCGACGCTCGGCACCGGCGAGGACGAGCAATATATCGATGCACTGGAGGGCACCTATAAGGAGACCTTCATGCTGCACTACAATTTCCCGCCTTATTCGGTGGGAGAAGTTGGCCGCATGGGCTCACCGGGGCGCCGCGAGATCGGCCACGGCAAGCTTGCCTGGCGGGCGATCCATCCAGTCCTGCCGGACCGCGAGACCTTTCCCTACACTATCCGCGTGGTCTCCGAGATCACCGAGTCCAACGGCTCGTCCTCCATGGCCACAGTGTGCGGATCCTCGCTTGCCATGATGGACGCGGGCATTCCTCTGCGCCGGCCGGTCGCCGGCATCGCCATGGGGCTGATCAAGGAGGAGGCCGACTTTGCCGTCCTCTCCGATATTCTTGGCGACGAGGATCATCTCGGCGATATGGATTTCAAGGTGGCCGGCACATCCGAGGGCGTCACCTCGCTGCAGATGGACATCAAGATCACCGGCATCACCGAGGAGATCATGAAGGTCGCGCTCGAACAGGCGCGCGAAGGCCGCATGCATGTTCTCGGCGAGATGAACAAGGCGCTGAACGAGGCGCGGCCGGAGCTTGGCGAATATGCGCCGCGCATCGAGACCATCCACATCCCGGTCGACAAGATCCGCGAGGTGATAGGCTCCGGCGGCTCGGTGATCCGCGAGATCGTCGCCGAATCCGGCGCCAAGATCGACATCTCGGACGACGGCACCGTCAAGATCGCCTCGGCCAATGCCGAGTCGATCCGCGCCGCGATCTCCCGCATCAAGGGCATTGCCGCCGAGCCAGAGGTGGGCGAGATCTATCAGGGCAAGGTGGTCAAGGTGATGGAGTTCGGCGCCTTCGTGAACTTCTTCGGCGCCAAGGACGGGCTCGTGCATATCTCGCAGCTCGCCGAAGGCCGTCCAAAAGCCGTTACCGACGTGGTCAAGGAAGGCGACATGGTGTGGGTGAAGCTGCTCGGCTTCGACGACCGCGGCAAGGTCAGGCTGTCGATGAAGGTCGTGGATCAGGCGACCGGCCGCGAATTGCAAAAGGCCGCGGCGAGCTAACCGGACCCTGCAATAAGGAACACGTCATGGCCGGGCTTGTCCCGGCCATTTTCGTCTTCTCAATCCAACGCAGGGGACTGCTTCTGCATCTGGCAGCGCCAGCCAATGACGAAATATTGGCTGTTGGCTCTTTGCCACTCGTCGGCCTTGTCGCCGGCGGTCTTGAGGCAACTGACCACGTCTTGCGCGGTTGCGCCTGGCACCGGCTTCTCGGAGCACTCTGTTGGTGTCGCCAGAAGACAAATTAGAACCACCAGCTGAGCCATCGGCTGATTTCCTCTAATCCATTGATATAAAAGCGTTTGTAAGCCCTACTGAGCGGCCTCGCGCGGCGCCTTTTCCGGCACGGCTTCAGGCTCCTTATCACCTTCCATGGTCTTTAGCGCAGTGAGGCCCGGCATCGAAATGCTGTTGTAGCCGCAGTCGACGAAATGCACCTCTCCCGTCACCGCGCCAGAAAGATCCGAGAGAAGATAGAGCGCAGAGCCGCCGACCTCATCGAGGGTGGGTGAGCGATGCAGGGGGGCGTGGCGCTGCTGGAAATGAAACAGCGTGCGAGCATCCGAGATGCCAGCGCCGGCGAGGGTGCGCATCGGGCCGGCCGACAGCGCATTCACCCTGATCCCTTGCGGACCGAAATCCGACGCGAGGTAGCGGACGCTTGCCTCCAGCGCCGCCTTGGCCACGCCCATGACGTTGTAGCAGGGTACCACGCGCGTCGAGCCGCCATAGGTCAGCGTGAGCAGCGAGCCGCCGTTCGGCATCAGGGCCGCAGCCAGCTTCGAGATCTCGGTGAAGGAGAAACAGGAGATCACCATGGTGTGCTCGAAATTGGCGCGCGTTGTGTCGCAATAGCGGCCTTTGAGCTCGTTGCGGTCGGAGAAGGCAAGCGCATGCACGACGAAATCGAGCGCGCCCCACTTTTTCTTGATCACGTCGAACACGCGTTTGACGCTCTCCAAATCCTCGACATCGGCTTCCTCGATGATCAGCGCGCCGATCGATTGGGCGAGCGGCACGGCGCGGCGTCCGAAGGCGCCACCCTGATAGCTGAAGGCAAGCTCCGCACCCTGGCCATGCAGGACGCGCGCGATGCCCCAGGCGATCGAGCGGTCATTGGCGACGCCCATCACGAGCCCCCTCTTTCCCGTCATCAACGGCCCGGGCTCTGCGATGTCTCTTGTTGTGGTCATGGCACTTACTCTGGTTGTGGGTGAGGAGGGATTGAGGGTTCCATGGCTCTAGCCGTCATAGCGCCGGAACACGAGCGTGGCGTTGGTGCCGCCGAAGCCGAAGCTGTTGGACATGACGCAGTTGATGTCGATATTGTCCTGACGCTTGCGCACGATCGGCATGTCGGCCACGGCGGGATCGATGGTCTCGATGTTGGCGGACTCGCAAATGAAGCCGTTGTTCATCATCAACAGCGAATAAATGGCCTCATGTGCGCCGGCGGCGCCGAGCGAATGGCCGGTGAGCGACTTGGTGGCGCTGATAGGCGGTGACTTGTCGCCGAACACCTCGCGGATCGCCTCGATCTCCTTGACATCGCCGATAGGCGTGGAGGTGGCGTGGGGATTGATGTAGTCGATGCCATCGACATTCTGCATCGCCATGCGCATGCAACGCGCAGCCCCTTCGCCCGAAGGCTGTACCATGTCGTAGCCGTCGGAGGTGGCGCCATAGCCGACGAGCTCGCCATAAATGCGGGCGCCGCGGGCTTTCGCATGCTCGAGCTCCTCGAGCACGACGACGCCGGCACCGCCGGCAATCACAAACCCGTCGCGGTTGATGTCGTAGGCGCGGCTCGCCACCTCAGGCCGATCGTTGAAATCCGACGACATCGCGTTCATGGCGTCGAACAGCACCGACAGCGTCCAGTCGAGCTCCTCGCCGCCACCGGCAAAAACGATGTCCTGCTTGCCCCATTGGATGAGCTCGCCGCCATTGCCGATACAGTGCGCCGAGGTCGAGCAGGCTGACGAGATCGAATAGCTCAGGCCCTTGATGTGATAGGGCGTCGAGAGGGTGGCAGAGTTGGTCGAGGACATCGACTTCGGCACCTCGAAGGGTCCGACCTTCTTCGGTCCCTTCTCGCGCGTGGTGTCGGCGGCCTGCACGATGGCCCGGGTCGACGGGCCGCCGGAGCCCATGATCAGGCCGGCGCGCTCATTGGAAACATCGGTCTCCTCGAGCCCGGCGTCGCGGATCGCCTGCTCCATGGCGAGGTAGTTCCAGGCGGCGCCGGCCCCCATGAAGCGGCGTACTTTCCGGTCGATCATCTCCTCCCAGTCGAGCTTCGGCGCGCCATGCACCTGGCAGCGAAAGCCCAGCTCGGCATAGGTGTCGGCCTTGACGATGCCGGACTTGGCCTCGCGCAAGGAGGCAAGCACCTCTTGGGCGCTGTTGCCGATCGAGGACACGATCCCCATACCGGTCACAACCACTCGTCTCATGAGTTAGTCCTCAAGCCCGCGCGGGTCCAGATGTCGCGGCGCCAAACGTTTCGTTCATGCACCGGCGGGAGCGGTTTCGCCCGCCTGGAAGAGCCCGACCCGCAGGTCCTTGGCCGTATAGATCGTGTCGCCGTCGGCTTTAAGCCAGCCATCCCCGGTGCCAAGGGTAAATTTTCGCCGGATCACCCGCTTCAACTCGACGATATATTCGAGCTTGCGCATGGTCGGCAGCACCATGCCGGAGAATTTGACCTCGCCGACGCTCAACGCGCGGCCCTTGCCCGGAGCGCCGAGCCAGCCCAGGAAAAAGCCGAGCAGCTGCCACAAGGCATCGAGTCCAAGGCATCCCGGCATCACCGGATCGCCCTTGAAGTGGCAGGGGAAGAACCAGAGATCAGGCTTCACGTCGAGCTCGGCGACGATGCGGCCCCAACCATGCTCGCCGCCCTCTTCCTTGATCTCGGAGATGCGGTCGAACATCAGCATGGGCGGGAGCGGCAGTTGCGCATTGCCGGGGCCGAACAATTCACCCCGGGCGCAAGCGAGCAGGTCCTCGTAATCGAACTGTTCGCGACGCTCGACCATCCTGATTCCTTCCTTGCGCGGGGCGATCCTCCCCAGCAGAGGGCCGTTTCCTAACACAGGATTGGAAATCAGAAATCAGATATCAGAAAAGCCCTGATCCCGCTTAGAGTTCCGGGTCCTGATTTTATGACTTCTATCTCCTAGTTGTGGCGTTGCAGCAAACCGAGCTTCCCCATATAGTGTTGGCGCTATGAGCTTACCTTCAATGGATATTGCCGAGCGCCTGCGCGCCGCGGGGTTGCGGCCAACGCGTCAGCGCGTTGCGCTTGCGCGCCTCCTGTTTGACGGCTGCGACCGCCATGTCACGGCCGAGCTCCTGCATGAGGAGGCGCTGGGCCGCAAGGTGCCGGTCTCGCTCGCCACGGTCTACAACACTCTGCACCAATTCACCGAAGCTGGGCTATTGCGGGAGGTGGCGGTAGAGGGCGCCAAGACCTATTTCGACACCAACACCTCCAACCACTACCACTTCTTCTGCGAGAATTCGGGCAAGCTCATGGACATCGACACGGCCTCGATCCGCATCGAAGGCCTACCGCAGGCGCCCGACGGCATGTCCATCTCACGCGTCGATGTGCTCGTGCGCCTGGTTGACAACCGCAAGCCCTGATACAAAAACCTCATCCTGAGGAGGCCGCGGGGACGCGGCCGTCTCGAAGGTTGACCTACTTCACGACCTCGCCGCGGTAGACGCCCCACAGCTTGTCCTGCTTCACGAAGCCGGAATAATCGTCGATCGACAGCTCGCACCACTCCCCATCGCAGGAGAGGACATTGCCGAGCACGCTCGGCGCAAGCTCGGCGACGGTGCTCGCACCCATCGATTTCCGCGAATAGAGCGGCACGTTTTCCGGCGGCTTGGTCCAAGGCGCAACCAGCACTGTGCGCCGTGCGCTGAGCATGCTGTGCCAGACCCAGCCATCGGCGCCTTCGCTGTCGCGGACGCGCCGCCAATTGTCGGATTCGGCGATGATCTCGACGGGGAGACCGGCGCGGCTGAATACCCAGACGATGGCCTGGTCAGTGCTTGGGCCTTTGCGCACATTGACGCGGTCGGATTTGAGGCTGACGAAACGGGGGATCGGCAGGTGGGTTTGGCTGTTTGGCGCCGCCGCCGGCGTGGCGTCGCTCGCGGCATGGGTCTTCGCGCCTGCCAGCAGCAGTACGGCGAACGCCAACCCAGCCACCGTCCAAATTCGATGACATTGCCGCACTGCTAAAGCCCCGCTTGTCTGGTCCATTCGTTTCCGACTCGCGTGAGGAGTCCTCTCTTCAAGCGAATCGTTCTGCATTCTGATGCTGCAGAATAGTGAACGGACCATGGCCTTCAAGCCAAGATGGCGCTTATCTGCGGCTGCCGCTTCTGTTAGAGAAGGCTGCCCGCGCCGGGTTCAATCGCCAGCGCAAGTCCCGCGGGGAAACTCCTGCCCTAACGGATACCTTAATGGGAAGAATGAAGAATTATGACTGCTGCTGAACGACCGCTGATTATTGTCACACGCAAACTCCCCGAGGTGGTGGAAACCCGCCTGCGTGAGCTGTTCGATGCGCGGCTCAATATTGAAGACCAACCGCTTTCCCGCGAGGAGCTGATCCAGGCGGTAAAGACCGCCGACGTGCTCGTCCCTACGGTCACCGATCGGATCGACCGGAGCGTATTGAGCCAGGCCGGCCCCCAGCTCAAATTGATCGCCCAGTTCGGCACCGGCGTCGACAATATCGACCTCGAAACCGCGCGGAACCGGAGCATCCTCGTCACCAATACGCCGGGCGTGCTGACCGAGGATACCGCCGACATGACCATGGCGCTCATCCTTGCGGTGCCGCGGCGGCTCGCCGAGGGCGCCTATCTCTTGAAGAGCGGCGACAGCGAATGGCACGGGTGGTCGCCGACCTGGATGCTCGGCCATCGCATCTATGGCAAGCGACTCGGTATCGTCGGCATGGGACGCATCGGCCAGGCTGTGGCTAAGCGAGCGAGCGCCTTCGGCCTTCAGGTCCATTACCACAATCGCCGGCGGGTCGCGCCAGAGGTCGAGAAGGCGCTCGAAGCGACGTATTGGGACAGTCTCGACCAGATGCTCGCCCGCATGGACATCATTTCGGTCAACTGCCCGCATACGCCGGCGACCTACCATCTGCTCTCGGCGCGCCGGCTCGCGCTGATGAAGTCCACGGCCTATATCGTCAACACGGCGCGCGGCGAGGTGATCGACGAGAACGCACTTGCTCGCATGATCGAGAATGGCGAACTCGGTGGCGCCGGCCTCGACGTCTTCGAGCACGAACCGGCGGTGAACCCGAAGCTACTGAAAAGCGACAAGGTCGTGGTGCTGCCCCATATGAGTTCGGCGACGCTCGAAGGCCGCATCGATATGGGCGAGAAGGTCATCATCAACATCAAGACCTTCCTCGACGGCCACGCGCCACCCGATCGCGTTCATCCCGCGATGTTCTGATCCAGGGTCGAGTTTCCTCTGGAGCAATTCGCTCCGTGCTGGTGACCGCTGGATGCTTCGGGTCTTCGGCTGGGCACGGCGTTGCCCGGTGCATTGACATTGGTGCCTCACGGAGCTTCCCTATCGGCAGTGCCGAGCCAGAGGAGACTCCCCATGTCCCGATGGACGATTGCATTGTTAAGCCTCACCATTATCACCTTCAGCTTCGCGGCAAGCGCCGCGGATGACGGCCTGCCGCGCAATATCGAGTTGAAGCCTGGTGCCGCGCCCGCGGACGAAGCCGAAGGCCAGACCGGCGGGGGCGTGAGTTCCGGCACGACTACACGCCAGATCGTCACCGAGGGGAAGAACGCGCCCACGGCCGACCCATCGAAGGATGGGGTCGCACCGGAAATAGCGCCGCCCGCATCAGCACCTGCCGCGCCCGCGGCGTCTCCGCCTCCGCCCGGCAAGGCCGAGGGTCCGCCGCCACCCTCGCCTGCTCCGCAAGCACCACAGCCTCCCGCCGAAGCTGCAATCCCCGCTCCGCCTCCCCCTCCCGGGCTCAAGCCGGAAGAAGTCGTCATCGCGGTGCAGACGGAGCTGAAGCGCGTCGGTTGCGATCCCGGTGTGATCGACGGCGTTTGGGGCGGTTGGTCGCGCGAGGCGCTCGCTGCTTTCGGCCACTTCGCCAAGGTGGATTTCGGCAAGCTCGCGCCGACGCCGGAGATCCTCGAATTGATCAAGGGCAAGGCGGAGATGGTCTGCGTTGAGCCCGCGCCGCCAGAGCATCACGGCGCGCCGCCCGAGCACAATACCGGCTATGGTGGTGGTGGCTATAGCGGCGGCGGTGGTTATGGCGGTGGCGGAGGCTACTAGACTTATCGGGTGCGAGGCGAGGCAGGCCGTGCGGGGCTCTGCACATGCTCGGGGCGGAAGCCCATGCCGATGAGCCACGCCGGAAGGCGGCGGAGCCAGGGGTATTGATCGACCAGTTTCACCACGTACGGCGCGCGCGGCTGCGTATGCATCGCGAGCACATTGCTGATGATGCGCTTCTGAATGAAGATCTGCACCGCTTGCATCATCCGCGTAGGCCACTCGCGCCGCCGCTGCACCTTTCGCAGCTGCTCCACCGGAACCGGACCTTTCTCGAGCGGCACTGCAAGAATGTTGGCGGCGGCCACCGCATCCTGAATAGCGAGATTGATGCCGACGCCGCCGACTGGCGACATGGCGTGGGCCGCATCGCCGATGCAGAGCACGCCAGGCTTGTACCAGCGCTCAAGCCGGTCGACCCGTACGGTGAGCAACTTCACGTCGTCCCATGAGGTGAGCTCCTGCACGCGATTTGACAGCGCTGGGTTCAACTCGACAACCGCCTGACGGAACGCTGGCAGCCCACGGCGCCGCAGCTCGGCGAAGCCACCCTTCGGGATCACGAAGGCGCATTGCCAATAATCGGCGCGGTCGAGCATGATGAAGAGACGCCCGGCTTGGAGTCGCCCAAGCACCGCAGTGTCGTCCTCCGGCCGCTTGGAGAGGCGCATCCACAGGACGTCCATAGGCGCGCCCAGATCTTGAACCCCGAGGCCGGCGAGGTCGCGCACCGCAGAGTGACGGCCGTCGGCGCCAGTGACGAGATCGGCGTGCACTTCGAGCGTGCCTTCGGGCACTTTCGCCCGAACTCCGGTCACGATGCCCTTGTCTTCGACGAGATCAGTGACCTCTGCCTGCATTTCGAGTCTGAAGTTCGCATAGCGCCTCGCGCGCTCGGCGAGAAAATTGAGGAAATCCCATTGCGGCATCAGCGCAATGAAGTGGCAGCGTGTCGGCAGATATGAGAAGTCCGCAAGCACCACCCGATCCTCGCCGATCTGGCCGGCGAGCTCGCGCACCTCCTGATGCGGGAGCTTCAAGAAGTCTTCGAGCAACCCGAGCTCGGACATGATCTCAAGCGTCGAGGGATGAATGGTGTCGCCGCGGAAGTCGCGAAAGAAATCGGCGTGCTTCTCGAGCACCATGACCTCGACGCTGGCGCGGGCGAGAAGATAGCCCAGCATCATGCCGGCGGGCCCGCCTCCGGCGATGCAGCAGCCAGTGGTGACGATCTTTGTCGGCATGCTCGTTTTAACTCTGCCCGGTCCTGTGCCGGGCATCCAATTGGGAAATTCAAGGACCCGGGCCCTTCAGGAGACTCTCTATTGGATTGCGGTCAAGCCCGGCAATGACGCCGAAGAGAACAGCGGCACTGTCTCACCCGCTTGCATCGGTCATGGCTTCGCGGTGATGCGACAGATCGCGATAGCGGGGGTTGCGGCCGCTCAGCGGATTCTCCGGATCCCAGGCGTAATTCAGCGTGCTGAAGCGCGCTTGCAGAGCGTCGTAAAGAAGCAGCCGACCGACCAGGCTCTCGCCGATGGAAAGAAGCTCCTTCACGACCTCAACGGCCTGCAACGTTCCCATCGCGCCGGCCACGGCGCCGAGAATGCCGGCCTCCGAGCAAGGCGCGACGGTGCCCGCAGGCGGGGCTTCGGGAAACACGCAGCGAAAATTGGGCCGGGGGTTGCCACTGGAGTCGCGCTTGTGCCCGCGGATGGTGGTGAGATAGCCGTCGAACGGGCCCACCGCAGCCGAGACCAGGGGGCGCCTCGCGAAATAGCAGGCGTCGTTGACGAGGTAACGCGTGGCGAAATTGTCGGAGCCGTCGGCGACGATGTCGTAGTTTGAAATTATCTCGATGGCATTCTGGGGCTGGAGCCGGGTCGTGTAGAGGCGCGTCTCTACTTCAGGGTTCAAGCGCTCGATGCTCCTTGCCGCGCTTCGCGTCTTGTAGGTGCCGACGCTTGCCGTATCGTGGACGATCTGGCGCTGAAGATTGTCGAGGCTCACGCGGTCATTGTCGATGATGCCGATCTGCCCAACCCCCGCGGCGGCGAGATAGATGAGGAGCGGTGAGCCGAGTCCGCCCGCGCCAACCACGAGCACCTTCGCATCCTTCAGGCGCTGCTGCCCCTCGCCGCCGATCTCTTTCAGCACCAGCTGGCGCTTGTAGCGCTCGATCTCGTCAGGGGTGAACATGATCTCCGTAATGTATGCCATCCCTTTCGTTGAGGCGAGGGACGTGGCTAGTTTCCCGTTGAGCCGAAGCCGCCCTGCCCTCGCGACGTGGCGCCGAGCTCTAAGACAGGCTCGACCCGCACATGCTCGACGCGCGCCACTACCAGCTGAGCGATACGCTCTCCGCGCCGAACAACGAACGGCCCAGATCCAAGATTGACCAGCAGCACCTTCACCTCGCCGCGATAGTCGGAGTCGATGGTGCCGGGACTGTTCAGCACAGTGACGCCGGATCTCAGCGCGAGGCCTGAGCGCGGGCGAAGCTGGGCCTCGAAGCCCGGAGGCAGCTCAAGCGCAAAGCCGGTGGGAATGAGGGCGCGGCCGCCGGGCGCAAGCTCGACCGGGGCGTCTTCCGACACACCCGCAACCACGTCGAGACCAACTGCGTGCTCGGTGTGATAAGTGGGAAGCGGCAAGCCCTCGCCATGGGGCAGGCGCTGCACGCGGATCGCCACGCTTGCGCGGCGCGCCTCGCCTGTCATTCTGCGGCCGAGCGCAAGGCCAGCAACGCTTCAGCAGCGCGAGCAAGCAGCCTCGCCGCCATCTCATCCTTGCTCATGGGCGCCCAGTCCTCGACGCCCGCCGGCGTGACGAGATGAACTTGCGTCTGATCACCGCCCATGGCCCCGGTTCCGGGCCACACGTCATTGGCGACGATCCAATCGGGGCCCTTGGCGCGGCGCTTGGCGGTGGCGTTGGCGATCAGATTCTCGGTCTCGGCGGCAAAGCCGACGACGAGCCGCGGGCGCTTGGCGCCGAGGCCTGCAATGGTCGCCAGGATGTCGGGATTCTGCGCAAGCTTTAGCGTCGTCTCGCCGCCATGATTTTGTTTCTTGAGTTTGTGGGTTGCCTCGTCGGCGGCGCGCCAATCGGCGACCGCAGCGGCGCAAATCGCAATGTCTGCTGGAAGCGCGTCGAGGGTCGCCGCTAGCATCTCATGCGCCGTCTCGACCTTCACCACCTCGACGCCTTCTGGATCTGGCAGCGTCACCGGCCCGCTCACCAGCGTCACCTGCGCGCCGAGCGCCGCCGCGGCGAGGGCGAGTGCATGACCCTGCTTGCCGGAGGAGCGGTTGGCGATGTAGCGCACCGGATCGATCGGCTCCTGTGTCGGGCCAGAGGTGATGAGCACGCGGCGGCCGGCAAGCGGCCCAGCGGCCTTTGCTCCGAGCAATGTCTCAATCGCATCGATGATCTCGCCGGGCTCGGCCATGCGGCCAGGTCCATATTCACCGCAGGCCATCTTGCCCTCATTGGGGCCGACAAAGGCGATGCCGTCCTCGCGCAGCCTCGCAATATTCCGCTTGATGGCTTTGTGCTGCCACATGCGCACATTCATGGCCGGCGCAACCAGCACCTTCTTGTCGGTGGCAAGCAACACTGCGGTGGCGAGATCGTCGGCAAGCCCGTGCGCCATCTTGGCGAGAAGATCAGCGGTCGCCGGCGCCACGACGATGAGGTCTGCTTCGCGTGAGAGACGGATGTGCCCGATCTCGGCCTCGTCCTTGAGGTCGAAAAGATCGGTGAAGGCCTTCTCCTCGGAGAGCGCGGACAGAGAGAGCGGTGTGACAAACTCGGCACCGCCTTTCGTCAGGATCGCGCGCACGCTTGCGCCTCGCTCCTTCAAGCG
>DASZGQ010000122.1:0-14216 GCA_035938735.1 Methyloceanibacter sp. | reverse complement strand
ACGTTCTGATCGCTATTCGCGAGATCGTCTGCGGCGTTGCGCGGGTGATCGATCAATTGCTTGCCGCTGCTCGACGTCCAGTGCTGTAGGCCGCAGAGCTGATTGACCATGCGCGTGTTGTCGAGCAATTGCGCCGCTGTTGAGAGCGGTAGCGCCAAGATATAAATCGCCGAGCGGTCGCGCATCGAGTGACGGTAGTTGATCGCGTGCTTCTGAAATTCGGCGATGACCCAAGCGGCGTCCAGTCACCTCGGCGAGATTTAACTTTTTGAGCACGGCGATGATCTCGCCGACAGCGGCGCCGGATTGAAGGGCGCGCGGATTTCGATCAGCCGGTCGAGGATCGTGTCGGCGTCTTCACGGTGAGCAATCGCTGCGGTGAGGCTGTCGCGTGAGCCGTCGGACGGGTCGCAGAAAGGCGAAATAGCGCTGACCTGAGATGCAGCCGCGTTGAGTGCGACCGATCTCGACGCAGCTCAGCACCGCATCGCGGTCTACGTACGAGGCGACATCAGTGCGAAACTCGCCGCCGTATTCAGCAGCGGCGGCGTGCGGATCATCGGCGAAGACAAGGTCGATGACGGCTTGCGGCAAGGTCGGGTTCATGAGCTTCGATAGCGCTTGCCAGCACAGCATTGGGCTTTCGCTGTCGCCGTGCTTGGCGTGCATCTCGTAAAAAATGCCTTCCTTGGCGAACGGCGAGCTGATCGACAACAACAGCGGTTGCGGCACCGTGGACTGACCCGGCGCGAGCACTCTGAAGATTTCCTTCGCGGGATTGGTCGAGGTTTCGTGGTCACGCCAGAAGGCATTTTCGTCGGCGATGACTAGCGGTCACCTCGCCATGCCTTCCGGCGCCATCGGCGTCTTGAGGAAGAACGCGAGCAGCGCCGCCACCACGAGCGAAAGGCCAATGCCGACGCAGGGCGTCCACCAAACCGGTCGATGAGCTGGCCAAGGACGGCGGCGCCCATCAGCGCGCCGAAGAAATAGAAGGCGAGGTAGAGGCCACTTGCCGAGCCCCGGTCGGAGGTCGCGGCCCTGCCGACGAATCCGGTGGCTGTTGGCTGTTTTTGGCTTGGGCTATTCATTGCTGGCATGACCTTCGTGAATGCCCATGTGGCGCAGGGCGCCATCGCTTCCGGCCATTTCGAGCGCATTCGGTAATGCGATGCGGCGTCTTGGCTTGAGCCTTATCGTTGTTTCCCTGCTACTTTTCCTCGCAGGGGTCGCCCTTGTGGTTACTGCGATTTGACCTAGATAGGTTGGGCGGCAGGGCTAACGTCTCGCATTTGTGTCTTGCCGCCCTCTGGCGCCTGCGGCATCGATTGCAACGCCGCGGGAGCGTGCGGCGTTGTGTTTCGGTGGCTTGGCTGGCTGCGATGGGCTTGTGGGCAACAATTTCCGGTCATTTACGCCGACAATCGCTCTGAGGTAGCAATTCTGTGTCATTGGGGACGTAAACTGGGGCCCAAGGAGAACTCGATCCATGATTTTGCGTTCAGGCATTTTGCGGCTTATGGGCATCGCCATCGCCGCGCTGTTCTGCCTCGTTCCCGGTTCACCGTCGCGCGCGGATCCTAGTCCCTTTGACACGCTGCTGGGCTCATGGGGAGGGTCAGGCGAGATTCGCCTCGACAAAGGGCGGACGGAGCGCATCAAGTGCAGCGCCTACTACACCGGCGGCGGCGCCGAGCTCGGCCTCGCCATCCGCTGCCAGAGCGACAGTTACAAGATCGAGGTCAGAAGCAAGCTCAGCTATAGCGGCGGGCGACTCTCAGGCAGTTGGGAGGAACGCACCTTCAACGCCTCGGGCAGTGCTTCGGGAACCGCGTCCCCCAACAAGATTTCGCTCTCGATCAAGGGAGGGGTCTCCGGCACGATGCTGGTGAACTTCACGAAGTCGAGCCAGAGCGTCACCATCTCGACGCAAGGGATCGCCTTACAAGGCGTGCGCATTTCGCTGGCACGGAGTTGACCTCTCCCGATCTTTCCCGGCATTGAATCTGGCCTTGCCTTAGCAAGGCACGAGGTCTCTATGGCTTGAGCCATAGAGGCCCTAACGCCGGAGGTTCCCATGGCGAGCGATGTGTCTTTGCTGACAGCCAAGTTCGAAAACGGCAGGCTTGAGCTTGCCGCTGGCGGGGCCTGGACCGCGGCCAATGCCGGCGCGCTCGAAAGCCTGGTTGACCGCGTGTCGGCGGATGCGGCGCGGGCCAAAGCTGTCTCCATCGACATGGGGGGCGTGCGCGAGTTCGATACGTTCGGCGCGTGGCTGCTTGAGCGGCTAACACGGAGTTGGCGCGGCGCGGGCAGAGCGGCCTCCATCGTCGGCATGCCCGAGCACGACCGAAGCCTGTTGAAAGAGATGAGCGGCGTGAACCTCGAGCCGGCCCCTGTGCTGGCGAGCGATAATGCGCTCGTGACGGCGCTTGCCGCGCTGGGCCAGGGGGTCATCGGCTTTGGGCGTGATCTCCTGACCTTCGCCAACATGCTCGGCGCCATTGGCATCGCCGCGGCTCGCGTGCTTACCCGGCCGCGCGACTTCCGCTTTACCTCCGCCGTCAATCAGTTCGATCGCGTCTGCTGGCAGGCGGTGCCCATCATCCTGCTTATCACCTTCCTGATCGGTGCTATCATCGCGCAGCAGGGCATCTTTCACTTCCGCAAATTCGGCGCCGAAATGTACGCGGTCGACCTCGTCGGCATTCTCATCCTGCGCGAGGTGGGGGTGCTGATCGTCGCCATCATGGTCGCCGGCCGCTCAGGGAGTTCCTACACCGCTGAGCTCGGCTCGATGATGATGCGCGAAGAGGTCGATGCGCTGCGCACCATGGGCTTCGACCCAGTGGAGGTGTTGATCCTGCCGCGCGTGCTCGTGCTGATCGTGGCGCTCCCGGTGCTGACCTTCCTCGGCTCTATGGCTGCACTTTACGGCGGCGGCCTCGTCGCTTGGCTCTATGGCGGCATGAGCCCCGAGATCTACATTTCGCGGCTCGAAGAGGCGATCTCGCTCACTCATTTCAAAGTGGGCATGCTCAAGGCGCCCTTCATGGGTCTGGTCATCGGCGTGGTGGCCTGCGCCGAAGGGCTGTTGGTCAAGGGCAGCGCCGAGTCGCTCGGGCTCCAGACGACGGCCTCGGTGGTGAAGTCGATCTTCCTGGTGATCGTGCTCGACGGCCTGTTTGCCATCTTTTTCGCTTCGATCGGAACGTAACAACGTGAGCGACAAGCCGGTCATCTCGGTCAAGGACCTCGTCGTCGGCTTCGGCGACCAGATCGTGCTCGATCGTTTGTCGCTCGAGGTGCGTGCCGGAGAGATCCTCGGCGTGGTCGGGGCGTCTGGCGGCGGCAAGTCGGTGTTGTTGCGCACCATCATCGGCCTCCTGCCCAAGCGCCACGGCACCATCGAGGTGCTCGGCGTCGATCAGGACAAGGCAAGCGAAGAACAACGCCGGGCGCTGGAGCGCCGCTGGGGCGTGCTGTTTCAGCAAGGCGCGCTGTTCTCCTCGCTCACCGTGCGTCAGAACGTGCAATTCCCGATGCGCGAGAATCTCGACATCTCGCAGCGGCTGCTCGACGAGATGGCGCTCGCCAAGCTCGAAATGGTCGGACTCACGCCGCTCGATGCCGACAAGTTTCCGGCGGAATTGTCAGGCGGCATGACCAAGCGCGCGGCGCTCGCACGCGCGCTCGCGCTCGATCCGGAGATCGTGTTTCTGGACGAGCCAACCTCAGGCCTCGATCCGATCGCGGCGGGAGACTTCGACGCGCTGATCAAGACATTGCAGGGGACCCTCGGCCTGACCGTGTTCATGGTGACCCACGATCTCGAAAGCCTGTACACCGTGTGCGACCGCATCGCCGCGCTTGCCGACGGCCGCATCGTGACCGTGGGGTCAATGGAAACCATGCTCGAATGCACCCATCCCTGGGTGCAGACCTATTTTCAGGGGAAGCGGGGGGGAATGCTTGCGAGTAGGATCGGCCAGCTTGTGACCTAAAGGCGCCAGACGATGGAAACCCGTGCCCGCTATGCGCTGATTGGAGCCTTCATGCTTGCCGTTATTCTGGCGGGTTTCGCCTTCGTCTATTGGCTCGAGAACAAAGGCGGCTTCGGCGAGCGTACCTCATACCGGCTCCGTTTCGACAGCTCGGTGTCCGGACTCCAGGTGGGCTCGGCGGTGCTGTTTAACGGCATTCGCGTCGGCGAGGTGACTGGGCTTGGCCTCGACCCCGATCATCCCGATCAGGTGATCGCAACCATCGGCGTGGTGAGCGGCGTGCCGGTCCGCAGCGACACGGTCGTCGGGATCGAATCGCAAGGCTTGACTGGTGGGACGGCGGTGACGCTCACCGGCGGCGATGCCTCAAGCCCACCGGTGTCGGCCGAGAACGGCGAGCTGCCGGTCCTCACCGCGGAACCGGGAGCGGGACAAGATTGGACGTCGCTCGGGCGCGAAGTGCTGCGCAAGCTCGACACCATCCTCTCCGACAATGCCGACAACCTGCATAGCGCCATCGCCAACTTCAACACCTTCACCGACGTGCTCGCGCGGAACTCTGACCGCATCGAGGGCCTGCTCGGCGGACTCGAGCGGCTGACCGGGGGAGGGTCGTCGAAGACTCAAGTTCCGGTCTACGATGTGAGCGCGGTGAAGGATTTACCGGCTCTCGCCGCGAAGCCCTCGTGGCAGCTCGTGGTTCCGGAGCCGTCGGCGTTACTTGCAGTCAACTCCGACAAAATTCATGTGCGGTCCGCCGACGCGGCGGAGAGCACCGACATTGCGGACGCGAAATGGACCGACAATGTTCCGATCCTGTTGCAAGAGAAGATCATCCAGAGCTTCGAGAACGCCGGCTACTCGCAGGCCGTGAGCCGGCCGCGGGACGGCTTCGACGCCGGCTTTCAGCTCCTGCTCGACATCAGGAGCTTCTCGCTCGTCAGCGGCGCTGAACCTAAGGCCGAGCTGTCCTTCGAGGCCAAGATCCTCGGACCCGGCGGCAAGATCATCGCGGCAAAGACGTTCCACGCGACGGCGCCCGCGACCGGCACCGATGCGCCGGCCGCGGCAGCGGCCTTGAACGTGGCCTTCGGCAAGGCCGCAAGCGAGCTCGTGCGGTGGGCCGCCGATGCCGTTTCGAGCGCGCCGCCTGAGCCCACGGCGCCCCCACCGCCGGAAGGGCAAACCGAGCCGCAAGGCGAACAGCCGGCGCCCTCGCCTCCGACCTAGAGTCGGTCATTGACGCCAAACTGGCAGCGCTACCGCGCCGAGGCGCCGCTGTTTTGTAACAGTTCCATGACGCTTTTCTCGCAATTGAGCTTCCGCAGACATGATAGTTTCAGCGATTTCTGGCTCTATCGGTGCGGTGCGTGCGAGTATGGTTATGGCGGATTTAAGTAAGCCCGAGTGTGAGCCGAGAGAGTTCGAGCTTAAACTTGAATTCAATCCCACCGATCTCGCCGCCATCGAGGCGCATCCTCTACTCGCCGGATTAAGGCTCGACCGCCAGACCCTTATTTCGGTCTACTACGACACGAGCGATCTCGCTCTGTACAAAGCGCGGCTCTGCTTGCGCGTGCGCAATATTGGCAATGGTTATGTCCAGACGATCAAGACCATGACCGGCATGGCAGAGCTGTTTGATCGACCGGAATGGGAGCATAAGATCAAGGGCCGCGACCCGGAGCTGAGCTTGGCCGCCGGCACGCCGCTCGAGCCGGTATTGCAGGCAGGGGCAGGCGCGGGCCTGCGGCCGCTGTTCCAGACCGGCGTCGAGCGAGGCGTCTATCACGTCACTAGCAACGGCTCGGAGATCGAGATTGCCGTCGATCGCGGTTTGATCGAGGCCGCGCAGCGGCGCGCTCCCGTGCATGAGATCGAGCTCGAGCTGAAGCGAGGTGATCCCGCCGAGCTGTTCCGCCTGGCGCGAAGCCTCGCCGCCACCGTTCCCTTACAGCTTGCGGTCAAGACCAAGGCAGAGCGCGGTTACGAGCTCGCCACGAACGTAACGCCGGGAGCGGAGAAGGCGACGCGCATCGATCTCGACGGAAGTCTCACCTGCCAGCAGGCCTTCCGCGCCATCGCGCAAAATTGTCTTCGGCAGATCATCCTCAATGAGCGCGGCATGTGTGCGTGCGACGCGCAATCCTTGCACCAAATGCGCATCGGGCTCAGGCGCCTGCGCTCTGCCATCGTCGCGTTCGAGAAGATCACCACTGACAAAGAGCAGGAGCGGATCAACCGCGAACTGAAGTGGATTACGAACGAGCTTGGGCCCGCGCGCGATCTCGACGTGTTCGAGACCGATATCTTGCAGCCGATGAGCGTTACCCATGGCGAGGATGCGCGCTTCGCCGAGACCCGTCGCGCCTTCATCGCGGCCCGCGCCAAGGCCTATAGGTTGGCGGCGGCCTCGATGCGCTCCAACCGCTTTCGCACCGTCCTGCTCGATGTCGCCGAGTGGATCGAGGCGGGGCCGTGGACGCGCGACAAGTCGCTACGCAAGCGGCGTGAGGAGACGATTGCGGAGCATGCCGCCAAGCTGCTCTCGCGCGGGCGGAAACGGATCAGGGATGACGGCGCGGATTTGCGCGCGCTCGATGTCAAGAAGCGGCACAAGCTCCGCATCAGGGCAAAGAATTTGCGCTACGCGGTCGAGTTCTTCGCTAGGGTCTTCCCCGGCGAGAAGAACGCCGCGAGGCGAGAGGCGGCGCTCGCGGCGCTAAAGGATCTGCAGGACCAGCTCGGCGCGCTGAATGACCTCGCGCAGCGCGAGGCACTCGCCGCCAATGGACACGACTTGGGCGACCATGCGTACGGGCTATTGACGCCGAAAGCCGCCGACGTGGACCAGCTTCTCGACCGCGCGCAAAAGGCGCATGCCGACTTCGCCAAGGTGAAATCCTTCTGGAAATAAGTGCCGGGAGCGTACCGCGCGGTCCTTGACCTCGATCAATGGGCAGGGCCGGCGCCCGGCTTCGGGATTTCCCTGATCACGTCGGTCGCCTTCTTGTCGGCGCGCAGCCCGAGGAAGACGGGATGGCGCATCTCGCCCTTCGAGGTCCATTCGGTGAATTTCACCTCACCGACGAGCTCCGGCTTGACCCAGGTGGTATTCGCCGCGTCGGGGACTTTCTCGGCAATGGGTTTCGAGGTGGTGATGAGCGGCACGAGCGTCTCATGCAGCGATTTGAGCGACTCCCGGTCGAAGCCGCTGCCGGCGCGTCCGACATAGCGCCACGCTTTGCCCTTGCGCACGGCAAGCAGGAGCGAGCCGAAATATTGCCGCGAGCGCCGCGGCGCGGTGAAGCCGACGATCACCACTTCCTGGCCGAGCGACGCCTTCACCTTCAGCCAATCGCGGGTGCGCTGGCCCGAGTAGTAGTGGCTCGTGGCGAGCTTCGCCATGACGCCTTCCTCGCCGGCGCGGGCGGCGCGCTTGAAGGCGGAGACGCCCATGTTCCACACATGGGTACTGTATTGCAGGAGCGGATCACGCGGCAGAATTTTCTCTAGCATCTCCTTCCGCTCGATAAGCGGATGCTTACGCAAATCTTTGTCGTCGAGATAGAGCAGGTCGAACGCGCAATAGCGCAGTCGCACCTTCTCGCGCTCGGCATTCTGCAAGAGCTGGAAGCGGGAGCGGCCCTTGGCGTCGAGCGCGACGAGCTCACCGTCGATCACCGCGAAGTGGCCAAGTCCGCGCAAAGCGGCGCAAACCGCTGGATATTTTCTCGACAGGTCGATTAGGTTCCGCGAATAAAGCGCGACCGAGCCGTCCTTAACCTCGGCCATCAGGCGGAAACCGTCCCATTTCGTCTCGAAGATCCAGTCCGGATCGTCGAAAGGCTTGTCGGTCAGGGTGGCAAGCATGGGGCGGAGATCGGGTTTCATGTGAGGATAAGTCCAACGCGTTTCTGCGCCCGGCTTTTAGTTTCTGATGAATTTGTTGATCCACGTAGTCGCGTTCGGGCTTGTAGCTAGTCGCTAGGGTGCCAACTTCTGATCGTTATGAAATCTCGCCGATTTGCGGTTACTTGATCCACCCCAGCTCGCGCGCCTTGTCGTTGGTCCGGGAAGCGGCCAACTCATTGGCTGCTTGGCTGCGCCGTTATGAGGGCGCGCTACGTTAAGCCAGTGGATCGCCAAGAACGCCCTTTCACGAGAAACGGATCGCGACACCTGGCATAGGTGGTCGGTTTGTCCCCGTGCTCCCCGCCGGGGCAAGCGTTGCTCTGCCGCAACACATTACTCGGAAAACTCACTTGTCGTATGACTGTCACGAGGCCGTCATTGCTCGGCTTCTAGGTTGGGAACTATCTGATGCAAGGGTCCGCCGGTATTCGGCAGAACGTTTTGCGCGCGAGGGACAACGCGGCTTCACGGGGAAGAAGCCTCAAATAGGTGGCGTTTAGACACAAGAAGTTGGAGGGGTCATGACTGGGGGATTGAGGGGCACCGCCAGCCCATTGGCGATAGCTGCTCTATTTTGCGTGATGGGGGCGACGGTCTTCATCTCAAAACCGACCAAAGCGGCCGATCTTGGCGGCGATTGCTGCGCTGACCTCGAAGAGCGGGTGGCTGATCTTGAGGCCACCACGGCGCGCAAAGGGAATAAGAAGGTTACGGTGACCGTGTATGGGAAGATGAACTGGGCCACAGAGTGGTGGAATGACGGGAAAGAGCGAGGTCAGTACACCGTCAACAACGACAACGAGTCTAACCGTTTCGGCTTCATAGGTTCGGCGAAGATCTACGGCGATTGGTCCGCGGGCTATAGGTTCGAGGCCGAGCTGAGGGAAGCCCTTTCTTCACGGGTGAACCAGTTCGACGACAGCGCCAACGACCCCAACGGATCCCTGAAAATGCGCTGGTCCTCCATGTACATCAACAGTAAGACATGGGGCGAGGTGCGTTGGGGCCTGACCGCCACACCCAAGTACGACATTACCAAGTACGCCTTGGAGACCCTTACGTCGGACAAATCAGACTCTCCGGTGACCGACGGTCTCTCGGATACCATGGTTTCGGATTTTCGCATGAATGACGGCTTTAGATTGCGGCCTAGCGGGCCGAACGCCTTGAACAATGCAAACGGGCTGTCGACCATTACCTGGTCGAACATCGCCCGCTGCTTCGGCTCAAGTGACCAGTTCAACTGCTCCACGCGCCGCCTTGGCGTCAACTATGTTTCGCCGACATGGCAGGGATTCAGCTTCCAAGTGGGCGAGTTCGAGTCCCGCGATTGGGGCGCGGCTCTGCGGTATCATAAGCTTTGGAATGATACCTGGGACGTGGCCGCCGGCGCGGCCTACGAACAGCTCCGCGATGAGCGCCTGCAAGTCGCTGGTGGTGGGCTGGCGGGCTTCAGCCGCGACTTCGAGGAAGAGGCAGGCTCGGCTGCGATCAAGCACAAGCCGACTGGGTTGTTTGCCGAGGGTATCTGGAGCACATCCGCATCGAACGACACCAATGCCATAGGCGCTTTCAATAGCAAAGACCCGCCGCAAATGACTGGCTGGGTCGCGCAGGGTGGCATCCAGCGGAAACTGCCCTGGTTCGGGCTTGATAAGCTCGGTGACACCTCGTTCTGGGGCGGCTTCGAGGACGTGCGTAACGGCTTCGCCCAGGGCAGCAGCGCTGTTTCTGGCACCACACCCCTCATTCAGCCTGTTAATGCGAGCGCCATTGCCGCCAGCAAGCTTGGCGGGTTTCCGGCCGATGGTACGTTCGGCGCTTCTGCCTTTCCTGGTGTCCTGCCGGCCTGCCCTTCGACCCTTAAGAACTGCTATCAGGTCGTCGGCACAGACGTCCCTATGTGGTTTCTTGCGCTCGATCAGGACTTCGCATCGGCCGCTATGCACCTCTACTTGGTGTACCAGCACTTCGGTCAGCCTGAGTTCAACGCGATCAACAACAACCAAAATCACTTCTCGGTGCCGCTCGAGGGCTTCGATACCGTGTATATGGGCGGACGCATGTACTTCTAACAATTCGGCGATCTCAGTAAAGGCCGCCCTTTCGGGCGGCTCTCTCTTCAGGAGTGGTCGCCCCGCGGACCCACAGTGGTTAAGCCCGTGCGGATCGGTAATTCGCTATCGTGGCAAAAGAGCGGTGAGGCCCGGTCTCTCTGAGGGCCGGCCGCTATAGACGAAACACCTGGTAGGCCCGATCGTGGGAAATCTCATGTCCACCCGTGGTAGGGCCGGGAGCTGACGGCTCCCGGTCGGCTGCGGGCTGGACGCACTCTTCTGTTTCGTTCTTCACACTGTTGACCGCGTGGTTGACGAAGGTTTCTATTCAGCGCGCCGTGGTTTGTCTCCTGAAACTCGTGTTCCGCGTCAAAACAGTCCACCGCACCCGAGATTATCCGCAAAGCGGTCATAAGTAAGCGGCGACCGGTGCATGGTTCCCGGCGGCCCACCGCGGGGCGGGAATCAGACTGGGCAGCAGCTCCCGCGGTGGGCCTCAATAAGGAGCCCTACAGTGTGGTAGTGTTCGGCCCGCAGTCTGAGATGGGGCTCCCCTTGGGGCGGAAGATTGCTACCTTGATAAATAAAGCCCGGACTGGCTTCTTCGCCGTTGTTATCGCGGTGTTTCCAGTCGCTGCAACGCTTGCCGGTCCGCAAGAGGACGCTGAGGCTGCGTATAAGAGAGGGGACTTTGCAACCGCATATCGGCTCTATCTTATACTGGCTCAGGCGGACAATGCCGTCGCCCAGAGGTCCCTCGGGGCTATGTACATTGAGGGCCACGGGGTGCCTCAGGACACCACCGAGGCGGTGAAGTGGTATCGCCGCGCCGCTGACCGGGGCGATGCGCAGGCCCAGAGGTCCCTCGGGGTTATGTACTACTATGGCACAGGTGTGCCGGAAAGCTTCGACGAGGCAGCGAAATGGCAGCGCCGCGCTGCGGACCAGGGCGATGCCGAGGCCCAGGTCAATCTCGGGAACGCGTACGTCAAGGGCGAGGGCGTGCCGCAGGACTACGCCGAGGCGGTGAAGTGGTATCGCCGCGCCGCTGACCAGGGCAACGCACGCGCCCAGTTCTGTCTCGGAATAATGTACGACGATGGCCACGGGGTGCCGCAGAACGACACTGAGGCGGTAAAGTGGGTTCGCCTTGCTGCGGAGCACGGCCTTGCCCAAGCCTCGGACGCTCTCGGGAGCATGTACTCTCAAGGCCACGGGGTGCCGCGGAACGACACGGAGGCGGTGAAGTGGTATCGCCTTGCTGCAGAACAGGGCGATGTGCGCGATCAGGTCAAGCTCGGGACTTTGTACGTCAAGGGCGAGGGCGTGCCGCAGGACCACGCCGAGGCGGTGAAGTGGTTTCGCCTTGCTGCAGAGCAGGGCGATACGCACGCCCAGGTCAATCTCGCGACCTTGTACCTCGAGGGTGAGGGCGTGCCACAGGATTACGCCGAGGCGGTGAAGTGGTTTCGCCGCGCTGCTGAGCAGGGCAATGCACTGGCCCAGGGCGAACTCGGGGATATGTACATGCGAGGCTCCGGAGTGCCGTCAGACTACACTCTTGCGTACATGTGGTTTAACCTAGCAGCGGCCGGGGGCTTGCGACCAGCACCGGAAGGTCGAGACAGCGTCGCAAAACTCATGACGCCGGCACAGATAGCGCAAGCGGAAAAGCTATCGCGCGAATGGCAGCCAAAGCCTGAGCTTGCAAAAGGGGTAGCTCCATGAGGGCGATTGCGCTCACGCGTGATATTCGGTGCGAGCATCTCCGCACCGGTGTGGCCAAGCCTCACGACCCCTGCTTCGCTGCTTGGAGCCCCTGAGCTCTTCGACTATTGTGCTGAGTAGTCCCGCCGTGGGCGGCCTGTCACTATGCACTTGTCTTCGGATACTTAATTGGGCCAGAAAACACCCGTATAGACTTCGCGGACATCTTCCTCACCTGCCTTAACTTGGCATCTGGACCTCCGCTGGTCGCGAAGCCCTCTCACGCGCTTGAATCCAAGGCGCCCTAGTGGCAAACATGGCAAATTTACCCCCTCTCGTGGTCGTATGACCAAGGTGACACAGTTAGACCCAGAGCGCCGCGACCTCTAGGCTCGACTTAAGCTGTTCGACGCTCTTGATGATTTACGAAAGAGTACGCTCACGCCGGACCACAGTGCCACCCTTTCGGGTGGCCTTCTCTTTTCAGGAGTGGTCGCCCCGCGGCCGGGGCACTCGCCCCCTCGCCAACCGCGCTCGCGCGTCAGCCGCTCGCCTATGCGTATTCGCGCGAGGACGACCGCCCGTGGCCAAAGTGCCTACCGAGGGGGAGGCCCGTCGCATAGTCTCCCGTTTATCGGGCTTGCAAGACCATCCTAGATGGCAGGCCTCGCCACGGACCGTCACAAGTCGGGCGAGGCCTCATCTTTTTCCCTGATTTCGCGTAGCCCGCTCCGTACATATCCCGCACATAGGAAAGGGATTTTGGACTGTATTTCATTGGCCTTTGGCCAATTAGCATCATGCGAGGTGGCTTCCATGCCAAATGGGGAAGGCGGTAGAGTACACTACATGCCGGTGCGCTTAGAAAAGGGGAGAAAAACGTGGATCTCGCTGAGCTCAACAGAGTTGCCAACGCCCTGGTGACGCCTGGAAAGGGGGTCCTCGCAGCGGACGAATCCACCGGCACCGTCAAGAAGCGTTTCGACGTGATCGGGGTCGAGTGCACCGAAGACAATCGCCGCGACTACCGCGAGCTCCTGTTCCGCTCCAAGGGCATGGCGAATATTTCCGGCGTGATCCTGTTCGACGAGACCATCCGGCAGAAGGCCAAGGACGGGACGCCGCTCGTCAAGGTCATCGAGGCCGCCGGCACGCTTCCCGGCATCAAGGTGGACAAGGGAGTCAAACCGCTGCCCTTTTGCCCTGGCGAGGTGATCACCGAAGGACTCGACGGCCTGCGTGAGAGGCTCGCCGAATATGGGGGACTCGGGGCGAAGTTCGCCAAGTGGCGCGCGGTCATCGATATCGGCGCCGAGATCCCCACCTATGCTTGCGTCAATGCCAATGCCCAGGCGCTCGCCCGCTACGCTGCGCTCTGCCAGACGGAGGACATCGTGCCTATCGTGGAGCCCGAGGTGCTGATGGACGGCGAGCATGACATCGACCGGTGCGCCAGCGTCACCGAGTTCGTGCTGAAGACCGTCTATGAGCAGCTCTATTATGCGCGGGTGAAGCTCGACGGAACGGTGCTCAAGCCAAACATGGTGGTGCCGGGCAAGAAGTCAGCGATGCAGGCCTCGGTCGCCGAGGTGGCGGAGAAGACGGTGCGCGTGCTGAAGGAATGCGTGCCGGCGGCAGTGCCGGGCATCGCGTTCCTCTCCGGCGGGCAATCCGATGTGGATGCGACGGCGCGGCTCGACGCCATCAATAAAATCGGCGGGCTTCCCTGGAAGGTGAGCTTCTCCTACAGCCGCGCACTGCAGGCGGCGCCCCAAAAGGCCTGGGCGGGGAAAGCCGAAAATGTCCCGGCGGCGCAGGCTGCCTTCGCCCATCGGGCGCGCATGAATGGGCTTGCCTCACTTGGCCGGTGGCAGCCGGAACTGGAGCAAGCCGCTGCCTGATCGCGGTCTTTAACCGTGGTGGGCGGAGACCGCCTTCGCCACTTCGCCGGTAATGTCGCGAGGAAGCGCATGCGAGAGGTCGCCGAGACTGACCATGCCCACCATCTGCATCGCCTCGTTGAGCACGGGCAGCCTTCTGATCTGTTTTCCTTCCATGATGCGGACGGCGTCCTCGACATCCTCATTGTCGCGGCAATAGACGACGCCTGGCGTCATCACGTCCTTGGCTTTGACGTTGGACATGGTCTCGTTGTCGGCGACGCAGCGAATGGTGATGTCGCGGTCGGTGACCATGCCGACGAGCTTGCCGTTGGCGGCAACAGGAATGGCGCCGACATCGAGCTCGCGCATCTTTTTGGCGATGGCGCTGATCGCCGTGTCGGGCGAAACGCATTCGACGCCCCTATGCATCATGTCTTTGACTTTCATCGCGGGGACTCCTGTTTACTTGGGGGGACTGAACAAGACGAGCGGCTAGGATGCGTGGGATTTGACGTCGCCCCGGAGACGCCGCGCATGATCCTCGAGCTGGCGGACTGCGGCGTCGAAGGAGTCGCGGATGGCGACGTAGACATCCTCGTGGGCCTGGTTCTTGGGGCCTTCCTGAGTCACATGCACGTCCTTGCCCGGCA
>DASZGQ010000121.1:0-3832 GCA_035938735.1 Methyloceanibacter sp. | reverse complement strand
GCGCCTCGGTGAGATGCCTCGCTACGTCCTCGTCTTTCCGCACTTCCGCCGGGGCAAGGTACCAGACTCCGCCGCCAAGCAAGGCCAAAACCAAGCCGGTGCAGATGAGTAAAGTGATTTCGAGACTTGCGTCCCAACGCCAGCCAGAGAGCGCCGCGTGCACCGGTTGAATAAAGGCAATCTGCGCGTTCTTCTCCGGGAGATCGCGCACAGTGACGAAGGCGTCGGTGCCGTCGACGAGAGTCATTCTCAAGACGCCAGCGTCCGCGCCGAACGTCGTGAGCGGCTGCTGGGGCCCCAGAATAGCGAGTAGGCTCGCGGTCTCCGATGTCATCAGGGGTGCGCGCGCCTGAATGTTGCCGTCGGCGTCCGCGAGGAGCGCGGTGCGCTCGTCCAGGGTTGCGCCTTTGGGCAGGCTCGCGGCAAGCGCGCCCTGCCAATTGCTGTCCGGCTTCAGAGGCTCATCCTTGAGCCGGGACGCGGTCAGGTCGGCCATCAGCGCGAGACGCTCTTCCGCCAAGTCGAAGGCGGACTGCCGCGATTGAAGCGTCTGGGTGACGAGGCCGATAGCCGCGAGTGAGGCGAAGACGGCGACAAGCACCGGGACCGCGCGGCGCAGCAGCTCGGTCTTGGGTAAATGGCCGCCGACGCTCCCGCGGAGTCCCTGCCAGATCGGCGCCGCGATCGCGAATAGCGGCTGCTGCGCGGAATTGATCCGCGACATTCGGTCCCCCTTTATGGGTGGTTCCCCTGCTCGAGCCGGAGAACTGCCGCATCTCCGAATCGCTCTCTATTGAGGAGTCGGAGTCTCTCACTGTCCAAGGAAAAATTGTGGAAAATAGGTTAATAGTTGATTGACGAATTTTCGAATCAGTCGGCGCCCAAGGTCTTCGTGACGATTTCGTAGCTGTCTGTGGACAGCTGGCTTGATGCGAGTTGCCGCAACACGCTCCTAGCGAGGGCCTGGCGGCGGGGCTCGAAGGTCCGCCAGCTTTCGAAGGCGCCGAGCACGCGTGCCGCCATATGTGGGTTGAAGCTGTCGATCTGCAACGCCGACGCCGCCAACAGCTCGTAGCCCGCTCCGTCGGCCCGGTTGAAGCCGGTCGGATTGCCGTGGACAAAGCTTCCGATCAGCGCCCGCGCCCGGTTGGGATTCTTCAGAGAGAATTTAGGGTGGGAGAGGAGCGCGTGTACGGTCTCGACCGAGTCCGGCCGTGTCGCTCTTGCCTGCACCGCGAACCATTTGTCGAGGACAAGGGGCTCGTCCTGCCAGCGGGCGTAAAAATCGGCAAGCACCTCTTCGCGTGCTTCGAGGTGGGACAGAATTGACAGGGCAGCGATGGCATCGGTCATGTTCGACGCCTCGCGGTAGTGGCGAAGCCCGCGCTCAACTTCGGTCGCTTCGCCGGTGCCTACCAGGAGATCGAGTGTGGCCGCTCGGAGTGCGCGCTTGCCCGCGCTTTCGGCGTCAGGCGAGAAGGGGCCGCTGATGTTTGCGGCGTCATAGATTTCCGCCAAGGTCGTCTTGATCTTGCGGCCGATCGTGGCGCGCAGCGTCTCATAGGCTTTGCGCACGGCATCCGGATCAACGTTGCGGGCAAGCTCGCGAGCAATGTCGGATTCGCCCGGAAGCCTGAGGAACTCGGCGCGATAGGCGGCGGAAAGCGAAGCCTCGGACCCCGTGGTGCCGAGCGCATGGGCGAGCCAGATTGCCTCCTTACCGATAACAGGCTCCAGGGTCCTGCCGTCGCGCGCGGCAACAGTCAGGAGGTTCGTGGCGTAGCTCTGCGCCGCCTGCCAGCGGTTGAACGGGTCGGAATCGTGCATCATCAGGAACTCGATCTGGTCGGGATCGAGGTTGATGGTGAGGCGCACCGGCGCGGAGAAATCGCGCAGTAGCGATGGCGTCGGCGCGGTAGGAATGTCGCGGAAGGTGAAAGTCTGTTCGCGGCCGGTCACTTCGAGAAGACCGTCGCCAACTTGCGTCCCGTCGGCAAGTTCGAGCGGGAGATCGGCGCCGTTGGCTCCGAGCAATCCGAGCTTAAGCGGGATCGGCATCGGCTCCTTGCGGCCCTGCCCGGGCGTGGGCGGCACCACCTGATTGACGGAAAGCTTTGCCTGCTTCGATCGCGCATCATAGTCGAGTGAGCAAGCAAGCTCGGGTGTCCCGGCTTGGTTGTACCAAAGCATGAATTGAGAAAGGTCGCGGCCAGAGGTGTCGGCCATCGCCGAAACGAAATCCTCAACGGTTGCCGCTTCTCCGTCGTGGCGCTCGAAATAGAGGTCGAGACCTTTGCGGAAACCGTCGCGGCCAAGCAGGGTCTGCAACATGCGGCAGAGCTCGGCGCCCTTCTCGTAGACTGTCGCCGTGTAGAAGTTGTTGATCTCGATATAGGAGGCGGGGCGTACGGGATGGGCGAGGGGGCCCGCGTCTTCTGGGAACTGGCGGGTCTTCAGCGCGCGCACGTCGAGGATGCGCTTGACCGGACCCGACCTTAGGTCGGCGGTGAACTCCTGGTCGCGAAACACAGTCAGCCCCTCCTTGAGGCAGAGCTGAAACCAGTCGCGGCAGGTGACGCGGTCGCCGGTCCAATTGTGAAAATATTCGTGGGCGATAACACCCTCGATGGCGCCGTAGTCGGCGTCGCTCGCGGTGTCGGGCCTCGCCAGCACAAGCTTGTCGTTAAAGATGTTGAGACCCTTGTTTTCCATCGCCCCCATGTTGAAGTCGCTCACGGCGACGATGTTGAACACATCGAGATCGTATTCGCGGCCGAAGCGCTCCTCGTCCCAGCGCATGGCGCGCTTCAGCGATTCCATGGCCCAGCCGCAGCGGTCCTCCTTGCCGGGCTCGACATAGATATTGAGCGCCACGTCGCGGCCTGAGGAGGTGGTGAAGCTGTTCGGCACGCGGGCGAGATGGCCGCCAACAAGCGCAAACAAATAAGAGGGCTTGGGGTGGGGGTCATGCCAAAGGGCGAAATGCCGGTGGGTGCCAGGCAACGGGCCAGCAGCGACGGGGTTGCCATTCGACAACAGCACTGGCGCCGCGTCGATGTCAGCTTCGATGCGGACGGTGTAGACAGCGAGCACGTCCGGCCTGTCGATGTAGTAGGTAATGCGGCGAAAGCCTTCCGGTTCGCATTGGGTGCAGTAGGTGCCGCGCGAACGATAAAGGCCGGAAAGCGCGGTGTTGGCCTCGGGATCGCATAGTGCGACGGTCTCGAGCGTGAATGGCCGCTGCGGCACCTTCGGGATGGTCAGGAATTTCTCCTCGAGGCTGTAGTCGTCGAGTCCGAGCGGCTTGCCTTCGAGCGCGAGGCTCTGCAACACGAGACCTTCGCCGTCGAGCGCGAGAGGGCGGTCGGTAGTGCCAGCCTTCGGATTGGGACGCAAGCGGAGCTTGGATTTGACCCTGGTGGCCTTCGGATCGAGCGCGAAGTCGAGATCAACCGTGTCCACCAGATAGTCTGGGGGAGCATAGTCCTTGAGCAGCTTCGGTTTGCGGGTGGTTTGGTCCATCTAATACACTACTGTCCCTATCCCGCGCTCTTAGAGGGTCGGGCGGACAATGCCAAGGCCGACCTTGAGGCCCGCGCTTTTCGTCGCGGGGTGACGAAGGGCTGCCATTGCCTTATGACCGGTTGCCTATGCAGCGCGAATCCCAAGTCCGCCCCGCTCTTTCACTGACTCTTTTCAAGCCCTCCGGCCGGGCGGTTCTCATCTTGAGTCCGATTGTACTCGGCGCCGTCGGGCTCGCGCTCTATCTCCGCTATGGCTTGATCCAGAACACGCCGATTGGGCTTGCTTGTGGAGCAGGCGAACAGAGCCT
>DASZGQ010000120.1:0-8579 GCA_035938735.1 Methyloceanibacter sp. | reverse complement strand
GCTGAGCCTGCTCGACCTGTGGCGCGGCCGGTTGCTGCTCGGCGACTTCGGGCTGGGCTGGCTCCTCCTTGGCCACCTCCGGCGTTGCCTCTTCCGCGGGGGAAACTGGCTGAGGCTGCAAGGAGAGAAACGGCGGCTCGGTATTGGCGGCGGAGGTGGAGGGCTGAGGCGAAGCTGCCTCTCCCCGGGGTTGGCCGTCCGGATAGACCGGCTCCGGTTGGCCTGAGGTCCCCCCTTCGGCAACCGCAGGCTCTGCGGGCGCGGCTTCAGGCGCTGGCGCGGCCTCAGAAGCGGGCGCAGCCTCGGGCTGAGGTGCAGCCGCCTGCTGCTCGGTGCCTTGCGGTTCGCGCGCAAGGCGGACCGATGCGCGGCCAGCAACCATGCCGGTCTTATCGTCGTAGGTGTCGGCTCTGATGGTGTGCTCGCCCTCACCAAGCTTCTTCTCGATCTCGATCGCCCAGGTGCCGTCGCCACCGATGGTCACTTGGCTGAGCGGTTGTTGGTCAAAGAAAAGAAAAACTTTGATCTTCGGATTGCCGACGCCGGAAATAGAGATCTTTCCGCTGTCCGCGCCGGTGTCCTGATACTCCAAATTGCTAATTCTGACCGGAGGCTTCGGCCGCTCGGGGGGCGAAGCGTTCTCATCGGGAACGACTGGCTCTGGCTGCCGCTCGACACGCTGGGGCGCCTCGGCCTGCTGTTCGGGCTTTGGCGCTGCCGGCGCGGCTTCCACGGCTTTGGGCTCTTCCGGCGTCGCCGGGGGGGCGGCTTCCTGTTCTGGTGCTTCAGGTGCGGAGGGTTCCTTCTGCGCGACGGCAACCTGTACGGGCGCCTGCGTGGTCAGCGCCTGCGTCCCGTCCGTTGAGGTGGCGCGCAGCGTCAGGGAACGGTCGCCGGAGGCAAGCGGCTTGTCGAGCACGACGCTCCAGGCGCCCTCCTCATCGACCTTGGTCTCGGCAATCTTACTCCCCTCGCTCTCGATACTGATCGTCCAGCCAGGCTCGGCCCGGCCGGCCATCACGCCTTCGCCGGTCGGCTCGATGCGGACGATGTCGAAGCTCGGCACGGAGGTGGGCTTGGAGGGCACTGACTCCGCCGGCTTGGGCTCGGCCGGCTTTTGCGGCTCAGGCGCAGGCTTTTCGCCGGTCGCCACCTTTTCCTCGACGGAAGGCGCGGGACCATGATGCCGGTAGAGATAAATGCCTGCCGCAGCGAGAGCGACGACGCCGATCACTGCCACCAACAACGCTACAACCTTACTGCCCATATGCGCTCGATCCCTTGGCGAGACGCCCCCCATTTTCGTTATCCGGTCGGCGAGGACCGAGGGCCAAGTCCTCCGCGCGACGCTCATGCCGCACCCTACCGCTCCGATCAAGTTGCTGCCAATACGAAGGGTGTAGGCTTCCTTGACGTTTCAAAGCGGCCAATGGCACATGGGTTCCATGCAAAAGACAGCTAACCTTCGGAATATTTGCGTCTATTGCGGCTCAGGGCTGGGCGAGAACCCGGCCTTTGCCGACGCCGCGCGCGACTTTGGCCGCATTCTTGCGACCGAGAACATCGGCCTTGTGTATGGCGGAGGGAGCCTTGGTCTCATGGGAGAGACCGCCCGGTCCGTGATCCGCCATGGTGGCCGGGTGACGGGCATCATCCCCACCTTCTTGAGCGCGCGCGAGCACATGCTGCTCGAGGCCCATGAGCTCGTCGTGGTCGACAACATGCATCAGCGAAAGCACCTGATGTTCCTGAAGTCCGACGCCTTCCTGGCGCTGCCGGGCGGCCTCGGAACGCTCGAGGAATTCGTCGAGCAACTCACCTGGTCGCAGCTCGAGCAGCATCAGAAGCCCATCGTGCTGGCGAACATCGACGGCTTCTGGGACCCGCTGCTGTCGCTGTTCGCGCGCATGGGGGAGGAAAGCTTCATCCGGCGCGGGCTTGAGCTTCACCTCGAGGTGGTCGACCGGGTGGACGCGATCATTCCCGCCATCACCCGCGCGCTCGTGCCCCGCGACAAGGAAACGAAGGCGAAGACCGAAGCGAAGGTCTCGGCGAAGTTCTGAGTTTTGCGCCGCTCAAGGCGCGGTCGCGCCGTCGCGGATCAGCTTGTAATTGATGGAGTCGAGCAGCGCCTCGAAGGAGGCATCGACGATATTGGGGGACACGCCGACCGTGAACCAGCGATTCCCCTTCCCGTCCCGGCTTTCGATGAGCACGCGCGTGACGGCGTCTGTGCCGCCGGTGAGGATACGCACCTTGTAGTCGACAAGCTCGAGGTCGGAGATGAAGCCCTGATAGCGGCCGAGGTCTTTCCTGAGCGCGTTGTCAAGCGCGTGCACCGGACCGTTGCCCTCGCCCACCGACAGCATGGTCTCGCCGTCGATGCGTGCTTTCACCGTGGCTTCCGATACGGTGACGAGATCGCCGTCGGCATTGTGGCGGCGCTCGACCATGACGCGGAACGAATCCACGTCGAAGAACTGCGGCACATTGCCGAGCATGCGGCGGGCGAGCAGCTCAAATGACGCATCCGCCGCCTCATAGGCATAACCTGCCGCCTCGCGCTCCTTCACCTCGTCGAGCAGACCGACGACGCGAGGGTCGTCCTTCGGGATGACGATGCCGATGCGGTCGAGCTCAGCGAGGATGTTGGAGCGGCCGGCCTGGTCGGAGACGAGCAGCTTGCGCCGGTTACCTATCGCCTCCGGCGGCACATGCTCATAGGTGCGCGGGTCCTTCTGCACGGCGGAGACATGGATGCCACCTTTATGCGCGAAGGCCGCCTCGCCGACGTAAGGAGCGTGGCGGTTCGGCGCGCGGTTGAGGAGCTCATCGAGGATACGGGAGGCGTGGGTGAGCGTCGTGAGCTTCTCCGGCGTCACCCCGGTCTCGAAGCGGAGCGCATAGTCCGGCTTCAGCATCAGAGTCGGGATGATGGAGGTGAGGTTGGCGTTGCCGCAACGCTCGCCGAGGCCGTTCAGCGTCCCCTGGATCTGGCGGGCGCCGGCGCGCACTGCGGCGAGCGAATTCGCCACGCCATTGTCAGTGTCGTTATGCACATGTATGCCGATCCGGTCGCCGGGAACGTGCTTCACCACCTCGGCGACAATGGTTTCGATCTCCTCAGGCAGCGTGCCGCCATTGGTGTCGCAGAGCACCACCCAGCGGGCGCCGGCCTCGTGTGCTGCCTTGGCGCAGCCAAGCGCGAAATCTGGGTTCGCCTTGTAGCCGTCGAAGAAATGTTCGCAATCGAGCAGCGCTTCGCGACCGCTGGCGACGACCGCTGTGACCGACTCTCTGATGCCTTGGAGGTTCTCCTCGAGGCTGATGCCGAGCGCCACGTCCACATGGAAATCCCAGGCCTTAGCGACGAGGCAGATGGCGTGCGCCTTGGCGGCGAGCACCGCCTGGAAGCCCGGATCGTTTGAGATCGAGCGGCCCGGCCGCTTGGTCATGCCGAAGGCGGTCAGGGTGGCGAAGCCGAGCGGCTGCTCCGTCGCGAAGAGCTTCGTGTCGGTAGGATTGGCGCCAGGATAGCCGGCTTCGATGTAGTCGATGCCGAGGCCATCGAGCCGTTCGGCGATCAGCGCCTTCTCCTCGAGCGAGAAGTCGACGCCATGGGTCTGGGCGCCGTCCCTGAGCGTCGTGTCGTAGAGATAGAGACGCTCACGAGTCATCGCGCCACCTCCCAAGTGGTGACCAGCTCGCCGGTCTTCGGATCCATCGAGTCTTTCAACTCGATGCCCATGACGGCGAGCTCGTCGCGGATTCGATCGGCTTCGGTGAAGTTCTTTGCTTTGCGTGCCAGCAACCTCCGCTCGATGTGCTGATTAAGTTTTTCGATGCCAGTGACCTCGTCGACCAATTGCATATCGGTAGAGGAAAGGAATTTAGGGCCATACTTAGCCCAATCATTCAAAAACGCCGGCTTCTCATCGGGCTTTGTCAAACCAATCTGCAAGGTCACGGACGAAGAAGTTGAGAGCACGTTGGATGATGCTTCAAAACCGCGAGCTATCACGCTTAGGCGGTTCTCAACCTGCCTTCTAAACTGAACGACGTACTCGCTTCCATCCATCCCCCTCGGCAATAGGGGAAGCAACTCCCTTACAGCTCGCTGCGACTCCAGCCGCCTATCGGCGAACAGCCCGAGAAAAACGAGGTCCGAATAAAGTTCGTCGGCAGCTGCGCGCTTTCGGGGCGCGGCTTGCGAAAGATCGTGAAGGCGCGTTATAGCCTCCGGCGTGTTCAGGTCATCAAGAAGTGAGGCTTTCACTCCAGGGCTAGGTCTCACTTCGATGCTGTCATGATCTACGTTTGCGGTGATCGTCTTCCACTCTCCGATAATCCTGCACGCCTCCAACAAACCATGCAGCGTCCAATCCAGAGGCTGCCGATAGTGAGTTGAGAGCATTAGCAATCGAAGCTCGGGCCTCTCCCACTTATGGCCCCTCCAGCCCCTCAGGAGGTCGTGCACCGTGACGAAGTTGCCCAAGGACTTCGCCATCTTCTCACCTTCCACCTGAAGGAAGCCGTTATGCAGCCAGTAATTGGCCATGACCGGCGTGTAGAAGGCTGAGCGCGACTGCGCGATCTCGTTCTCATGATGCGGGAAGACGAGGTCGATGCCGCCGCCCTGGATGTCGAAGGTCTCACCCAGGTGCTTCCAGGACATGGCGGAGCATTCGATATGCCAGCCGGGGCGTCCCGGCGTCGTGATGCCGGCAGGCGATGGCCAAGCCGGCTCACCGGGCTTCGACGGCTTCCACAGCACGAAGTCCATCGGGTCGCGCTTGTACGGGGCCACCTCGACGCGCGCGCCAGCGATCATCTCGTCAAGCGACCGGCCTGACAACTTGCCGTAGTCGGGCATCGCCGCGACATGGAAGAGGACGTGATCCTCGGCCACATAGGCCGCGCCCCGCTTCACCAGCATGTCGATCATCGCCGTCATCGCAGCGATATGTTCCGTCGCCCGCGGCTCGACTGTGGGCGGCAGGCAGCCGAGCGCCGCCACATCTTCGTGGAATTGCTTCTCGGTCTTCTCGGTGACGCGCCGGATCGCCTCGTTCAGCGGGAGGTCCGGATATTCCACTGCTGCCCGCGCATTGATCTTGTCGTCGACGTCGGTGATGTTGCGCACATAGGTGACGTGCTCGGGCCCGTAGAGGTGCCACAGCAGGCGGAACAGCACGTCGAACACGATGACCGGCCGCGCATTGCCGATATGGGCGAGGTCGTAGACTGTCGGCCCGCACACATACATGCGCACATTGCCAGCATCGAGAGGCTGGAACGGCTCCTTCTTGCGAGTGAGCGTGTTGTAGAGCCTGAGCGCCACGAATAGCCCCTTTACCTTACGGCCGGCCGGCGTTCGGTTCTTTTGAGGGTGAGAAAAGTAAAAGGGAAGAACGGCCCGGCCAGCTTTGCTAGACCGGAATAATGCCGCAGGAAATGATAAGGATGCGTTGTTCTTGCGCCATGATGGCCCGCTTATGGCCGCAAACAGGACTTGCGTCAAGCAGGCCATCTTATTCATGCCGCATTGACCCCTAAGCTTGGTATAAAGGCCTAGGGCCCGGGCCGGAATGGCCTTTTCGGGGGCCGTACTCATTCGGAAACGCCAAGACTTGAGCGCCAGACACGAGCTTTTGCCCGCCTCGTCCGCGCGCCGCATCGGAGGCGGTCGCGGCCTCGCCATCGTTGCGCTATGTGGCGCGGCCGTCGCCGGCGTGGCCGGCGTCACGCTCGCGCAGGACAACGACCAGCAGATCCGCTGCATGCAGCTCCAGCAGGAGCTCGCAAGCGCAAAAAGCGGAGGAAGCGGCAACGATGCTCTGCCCGCTATCAACAAGCAAATTCAGGACGCGACCCGCGTCTATCAGGGCACGAAGGCGGCCATGGAGGACGCAGGTTGCTTTCAAAGCTTCTTGATCTTTGGTCGAAGTCTTGCGCGAACGCCCAACTGTCTCAAGATGCACGATCGAATGGAAGATGCGCAGCGCCAGCTCGACCAGCTCCAGGGGCAGCGTGACGCGATTGCCAGTGGCGGCGGCAATCGCCGGCGCCAGGCCGAACTGATGGACGCGCTCGCCCGCAATGGGTGCAGCGGTGGCAGGCCCATGCAGCAGGCGCGCCGCGATAGCGGCGGCGGCGGATTGTTTGGCTGGTTCGGCCGCGGGGGCGAGGAGGAGCAGCCCACGCAGCCCGAGCAGCCTGTCTATCGCAGCATCGATCCGAATGGCCGCTACCGCTCAGTGTGCGTGCGGACCTGTGACGGCTTCTTCTTCCCGATCAGCTATCAGACCTATGCCAGCCGCCTGTCGCAGGACGCGACCGTTTGCCAATCGAGCTGCGCGGCGCCGACCGAGCTCTATGTCTATCGCAATCCCGGCCAGGAAATCGACCAGGCCATCTCGCTCAACGGCATGGCCTATTCGAACCTTCCCGCCGCCTTCAAATATCGCAAGGAGTATGTGAAGGGCTGCTCCTGCAAGGAGAGCGAATACGATCCGACTGAGATCGAGGCGGCGAACAAGAAGGCGGAAGCCGCACCAGCGCCCGGCAAGCCCGGCAAGAAGAAGAGCGCCGCACCTGCCGCTCAGGCAGCAACTCCCGCCGCACAGCCGCCGGCGCAACTCAAACTTGACGTGACTGGCGCAACGCCGAAGGCCGCTATCCCGCCGCGAGCCGCGGCTCCGGCGCCGCCGGCGGATGCTCCGCCAGCACCGGCCGCAGAGGAAGCCGCGCCGCAGCAGTCGAGCGTTGCCAAGCGTACGCCTGCGCCAGCGTCGCAATAGATCGAAAACTTAGGCAGTCTTGCCTTCGAGCCGCGCCAGCGCGCGGGACCGCCCGATCAGCGGCAAGAGCTGCTTCAGCTCAGGTCCATGCTCGCGCCCCGTCAGCGCAAGCCGCAGCGGCTGAAACAACGCCTTGCCCTTGATGCCGGTCGCCTGCTTCACATCAGCGGCCCAGCGCTCCCAGGTCGAACCATCCCAAGGCTCAGGCGGAAGCAGCGCTGCCGCCTCCCCACACAGCGTTGCATCGGCGATCACCGGCTGAAGCCGCCCGTTCACCACCTGCCACCAGGCGCCTGCGTCGGCGAGAACGGCGAGATTGGAACGCACGGCGAGCCAAAAGGCCTCGTCGCCACCGATGCCCATGTCGCGCAGCTTGGGCGCAACGACCTCGTAGGGAAGCGCGTGCAGAAGTCTTGCGTTCAGCGCGCGAAGCTCCTCCACATCGAATCTTGCCGGCGCGCGCGACACCTTGCCGAAGGAGAAGCGCGCCACGAGCTCATGCAGGCTCGGATGCGGCGCGATCGTATCGGAGGTGCCGATGGCGGCGGCGTAGCTCGCTACCGCGAGCGGCTCCAGCCCCTCCTCACGCATGCCCTGAATAGAGAGCGACCGGTCGCGCTTGGAGAGCGCCTGCCCTTCGGCTCCAACGAGAAGATTATGATGGCCGAAGGCGGGAGGCTCAGCGCCCAACGCCTCGAATAGTTGAATCTGCGGCGCGGTATTGGCGACATGATCCTCGCCGCGCACCACATGGGTGATGCCAAGGTCGATGTCGTCGACCACGCTCGGCAGCGTGTAGAGATAGGTGCCATCGGCGCGGACCAGGACCGGGTCTGACAATGACGCCGCATCCACGTGCTGCTCGCCGCGAATGAGATCGTTCCATACCACGTCGCGGGTCTCGAGCCTGAAGCGCCAATGAGGCTTGCGCCCTTCCGCCTCGAGCCTGGCACGATCAGCCTCCGTGAGCTTGAGCGCGGCGCGGTCATAGACCGGGGGCTTGCCGCGCGCGAGCTGGCGCTTGCGCTTGAGCTCGAGTTCATCCTGCGTCTCGTACGCGGGATAAAGCCGGCCGCTCTCTTTGAGCCTTTTGACCGCCGCGTCATAGAGCGCAAAGCGGTCGGACTGTTTCACCTCATGGTCCGAGCCAAGCCCGAGCCAGGTCAGATCCTCGCGGATGCCGCGCGCGAACTCTTCGGTGGAACGCTCGCGGTCGGTGTCGTCGAGCCGCAGCAGAAGGCGCCCGCCGCGTTGCTGGGCGAACATCCAATTAAGGAGCGCGGTGCGGATGTTGCCGGCGTGAATGCGCCCTGTTGGACTTGGCGCGAAGCGGACGGTGACCGTCATGCTAAAGCTTCTCACGGAACTTGTTGGTAATGGGGTAGCGGCGGTCGCGGCCGAAATTCTTGGCGGTGATCTTGACACCAGGCGCCGCCTGACGCCGCTTGTATTCGGCGAGGTAGAGCATGCGCTCGACCTTCTTCACAACTTCCAGCGCGTGCCCGCGCGCCACAATCTCAGGCACCGGCATCTCCAGCTCGACCAGGCTATTGAGAATGTCGTCGAGCACGTCGTAAGGCGGCAGCGTGTCCTGGTCGCGCTGATTGTGCTTGAGCTCCGCGGTCGGCGCCTTGGTCAGGACATTCTCCGGAATGACACGGCCCTGCGGCCCGAGACAGTCTTTCGGACGAGAGCGATTGCGATAGCGCGCAAGGGCGTAGACTTGCGTCTTGTACAAATCCTTGATCGGATTGAAGCCGCCATTCATGTCGCCGTACA
>DASZGQ010000119.1:0-16673 GCA_035938735.1 Methyloceanibacter sp. | reverse complement strand
GCCCCCACCGATCCGTCGGGCAGCACGCCATGGTCCTCCTGAAAGCGCTGCACCGCCTCGTAGACGGAGGCGTCGAACAGAGTGTCCTTGCCGTCGCTCGCGGAAGGCACCTGGAGCCGCTGGCGAAGGAGGGCAACCTGCTCATGGTCGACGCCAAGCTTGAGCGTCGGGCCGTCCGGGACCTTCACGAAGTTCTTGTCGACTCCACCGCGCGACGCGATCAGAGCCTGGCGCAGAGCCTCGAACTGGGGCTGGTCGGGCTGAAAGCTCCGCAGATAGGCTGCCGGATCGGAGCGAAAGGCAATCGATTCGATCACTTCCATGGGGTTTGGCAGCGCGAGCGAGGGATCGAGATTGGGGCTCAGCCGCTCCGGATCGATGCGGCCGCCGCGGGCGTCACGGGTGTAACCGAGCACCGCGAAGCTAATCTTGATCTCGGCGTCGGCAAGCCATTTGGGGTCGGTGCTCTCCTCGGCCCTGCCGACCTTGGGAAGCGGGTAATCGGAGGGACGCAGACCATATTCGTCGGCCTTGCCGATTTCATCCATCACCGACTTGGCGCGATCATTGAGGCCATGCTCGTCGACCCAGAGGAGGCGGTTGTCTGCGACGGAGTAATATTCGACCAGCGCCCCTTGCTCGCTTTTCCTTGCTTCGCTTGCCGTGGTGAATTTGGCGGAGAGGCGATCCTGGATGGCGGCGCGGATAGCGTCGCTTTGGCCGATCAAGGCGTCCGGCGATTCGGGTTCAGCCGCATAGGTCGTGAGCGCCGACGAGGCGCCCAAACACAAGGCGAACGCAATACAGGAAATAAGCCTCATTGATGCTCCCCGTCCCACGATTCGGCAGAAATTCGAACCTAACTTGGCAACCCGACCCTGGCCACCCCGCGGGGACAATATCGGCCGCCAGCGACTCCGCTTTTTTGGCGAGTGTGGCTTTCGTGCCAAATCCATTCCGACTGAGCTAGTTAGGCCTCCCCTCCAGACCAATCTCACGCATCTTCCGGTAGAGCGTCGAACGGCCGATACCGAGCCGCTTAGCAATTTCCGTCATGCGCCCGCGGTAACGGCCAAAGGCGAGCCTGATCATGTCGGCTTCCACCGCTTCGAGCGAGCGGATGTCGCCCTCCTCGCTCAAGGCGGGAATGCCCACCGCGTCGCGCCCGCTCGCCGAGGGAACATGGATCGTGGCCGGGGCCATTGAGGACTCGCCCAGCATCACCGGTCCCTCGATGCGGGGTGCAACGGCACGTGGCGCCGGCGCCGGGGGCATCGTCACGCGATAGCCTTGCACATGGGCCGCGATCTGCGGGAATTCGGTTACTGAGAGCAAAGGCTGGTCGGCAAGAACCACGGCGCGGAACACCGCGTTCTCGAGTTGGCGGATGTTGCCCGGCCAGCTATAGCGCTCGAGCATGGCAAGGGCGTCCGGCTCGATGCCGTCGACGCGCTTTGCCTCCTCCGCGGCGAAGCGGGCGATGAAATGGCGGACGAGTTCCGGCACGTCGTCAAGGCGATCGCGCAACGGCGGCACCCAGATGGGGAAGACATTGAGGCGATAGAAGAGGTCCTCGCGGAAGCGCCCCTCCCGCACGAGATCGATCAGGTTTCGGCTGGTTGCTGCGATCAGGCGGACATCGACCTTGACCGGGTACTTCGTGCCGATCGCGCCGTCTTGCAGGGCGCGGAGCAGCTTGATCTGCGCCTCAGGCGGAAGCTCGCCGATCTCGTCGAGAAACACGGTGCCTTGATCGGCCTCGAAGAACTTTCCAGGTTGCCGGTCGGAAGCATCGGCGAACGAGCCGAACAGAACCGTCTCCACGAGATGTTCGGGAATGGCGCTGCAATTGGCGGCGATGAAGGGTTTGCCCGTGCGGGCGCTCTCTCCTTGGATGGCGCGCGCGATCAGCTCCTTGCCGACGCCGCTTTCGCCTTCGATCAGCACGGGAATCGAAGATTGCGTCGCCCGCCGACCGAGATCGACCACCCGGGACATGGCCTCGCTGCCTGCGATCAGATCACGAAATCCGAGCTCGCCGCGGGCTGCCGCCTTCATACGGCTGATCTCGTCCTCCAGCGCATCGATCTTGAGCGCGTTCTTGATGGAAACTTCGAGCCGCTCCGGGCTTACCGGCTTCACCACGAAGTCGACAGCGCCCGCCCGCATGGCGGCGATGGCCGCATCGACGCTGCCGCTTGCGGTCTGCACGATGGTCGGGTATTTCCGCGGCAAGGATCGCATGGCGGACAGCACAGCCATGCCATCGGTTCCCGGCATCAGGAGATCGAGCAGGACGAGGGAGATATCGCCAGCGGTATCGGTCTTGAGTGAAGTGAGAGCCTTTTCCCCGCTTTCAGCCGGGGCGACGGCATAGCCGAAGCACTTGATGGTCGTTTCGAGAATACGGCGCTGAACAGGGTCGTCATGGACGACCAGGACACGTTTGGGCATGACGCAGGACTCGCTAAAGTAACGCTAAAACCCCTCGGAGCGACCCAAACATCGCGCGCTCGACGGCGGCTTGGAGGCTGCTCCCGTGCCAAAATTGTGCAGGGGAACGGTAAACAAGCTCTTTATCCCGGTCCTATTTTGGTGAGGTCGCTCTTGGCCCTCTCGCAAAATCGCCGTAAGAGCACGGTAATTCGGGAGTGCGCGGGCGCTCGTGAGGAAATGGATCAAATCTCCAATGCGGCAGGGATCAATCGAAGCGTTTGCGGTCTACGCTACGGTGGCTTCGGCACGTGGCAAGGCGAAACCGGGCGGACACAAGCATGCCAAGGATCCGCTCGGCACGCTGCCTGAGTGGAATCTCGCCGATCTTTATAACGGTCCGGATGCGCCGGCGCTTAAGGCCGATCTGCTAACCTCCGAGCGCACCGCAGAGGAGATGCAGGAAAACTATGGCGGCAAGCTCGCGGCGCTGGCCGACGGAGGGAAGGGGGGAAAAGCGCTTGCCAAGGCCGTACGCGAATACGAGGCGTTGAGCGACCTCATGGGCCGCATCGTCTCCTATGCGAGCCTACTCTATGCCGCCGACACCTCTGACCCCGCGCAACAGAAATTCTTCGGCGACATCCAGGAGAAGATCACCACGATCTCCTCCAAGCTCCTGTTCTTCCCGCTCGAGCTGAATCGGCTCGACGACAAGGTGCTGGAAGCGGCCATGGCCGATCCAGAGCTTGGGCACTACCGGCCTTGGCTCGATGATCTCAGGAAGGAGAAGCCCTACCAGCTCGAGGACAAGCTCGAGCAGTTGTTCCACGAGAAGGCCGTCACCGGCCGCGGCGCCTGGAATAGGCTGTTCAACGAGACCATGACCGCGCTCAGATTCGATGTCGATGGCGAGAAGCTCAGTCTCGAGCCCACTCTCAATCGCCTGCTTGATCAGGACGAAACGAAGCGCCGCAAGGCCGCCGAGGCCTTGGCGCGTGCCTTCAAGGACAATGTGCGACTGTTCACGCTCATCACCAACACACTCGCCAAGGACAAGGAGATCTCGGACCGGTGGCGCGGCTTTGCCGATGTCGCCGACTCTCGCCATCTCGCCAATCGGGTGGAGAAGGAGGTGGTTGACGCGCTGGTGAGCGCAGTGCGCGACGCCTATCCACGTCTCTCTCACCGCTACTACGCGCTGAAGGCGAAATGGCTCGGCAAGGAGCGGCTCGCCTATTGGGACCGCAACGCACCACTCCCCGAAGAGCCAACGCAAAGCATCGACTGGGACGATGCGCAGAAAACCGTGCTCAAGGCCTATGGCGATTTCTCGCCGCGGATGGCGGCGGTCGCCGGCGACTTCTTCACCAAGCGCTGGATCGATGCGCCGGTGCGCGAAGGCAAGTCTCCCGGCGCCTTCTCGCATCCGACGGTGCCGAGCGCGCATCCCTACATCCTGCTCAATTATCAGGGTAAGCCGCGGGACGTGATGACGCTTGCGCATGAGCTCGGCCATGGCGTGCATCAGGTCCTCGCCAACGCCCAAGGCCCATTAATGGCGCCGACGCCGCTGACGCTCGCCGAGACCGCAAGCGTGTTCGGGGAGATGCTGACCTTCAGAGCCCTGCTCGACAAGGCGCCGAGCAAGCGCGAGCGCAAGGCGCTGCTCGCCTCCAAGGTCGAGGACATGATCAACACCGTGGTGCGCCAGATCGCGTTCTACAGCTTCGAGCGCAAGGTGCATACGGAGCGTCGCGAGGGAGAGCTTACCGCTGAGCGCTTAGGCGAGATTTGGCTCGAGGTGCAAGGCGAGAGCCTCGGGCCTGTGATCGATCTCAAGACGGGATACGAAAATTTCTGGGTCTACATCCCGCACTTCGTCCATTCGCCGTTCTACGTCTACGCCTATGCCTTCGGCGATTGCCTGGTGAATTCGCTCTATGCGGTCTACGAGAAGGCCGACAAGGGTTTCGCCGACCGCTACCTTGACATGCTCGCGGCGGGCGGCACCAAGCACCACAAAGAGCTGCTCAAGCCCTTCGGCCTCGACGCCTCCGATCCCCAGTTCTGGTCCATGGGGCTGAAGATCGTCGAAGGCCTGATCGACGAGCTCGAGGCGATGGATGCCTAACGCCGAAGACTGGGGTGCGTCGGCGGGAGGCGTCATCGTTTCACTCGTGCCGGCGGTCTTATGGGTCATCGCGCTGCTCTGCGCGTTCATTGCCGTCCGGCGCGGCCCGCGACCCATCAGGTACGGCTTCATTGTCGATCGCCTGCTGCGTTACATCTTGATCTTTCCACTCGGCGTGCAAAGCCTGTGGGCATTCACCTGCCACGTATTCATTCCGGAGCAAGCCTCAAGCGCGATTGGGTGGAAGTCGAGTCCGTTCCAATCCGAGGTGGGAGTCGCCAATCTCGGGATCGGGCTCGCGAGCCTCTATGCCGCCTTCAATGGGTTCGGCGCACGAGCCGCGGTCGCCGTCATGGCCACAGGCTTCCTCGGCGGAGCAGGCATCGGGCATATCAGAGACATCATCGCGGGCAACAACCTCGCTCCCGGCAATGCCGGCCCCATCCTCTGCACGGACTTCTTGACGCCGATCGCTCTTCTCGTGCTGTTGCTCATATCCCCTCGGCCACAGCCGAGGTCGGCCGAGTCCGTTCCGGCCGCGCGCATCGAGGACGCGATCGAATCGTCGCCGGCGCCCCGTATCGAGGATGAGCTGGAAAAGGCACGCCAGGCGATGCGAGATTCGCTCAAAGCCGGTCCGACGCCGGAAATGCTGCCGCCGCTCGAGCGCGCGTCTTCCGCGCGGTCCGGCAAGTCCTCACTTCGAAAACAGGGTCCCGATATTTCCGACGCGTAGCCGCTCAGTGGCTGGCGAACACTTCTGCGGTGCCGTCCTTCTTGATCAGCAGCACATCGTAAGGTTCGAATTCGGCGCCCTGCTCCATGCCGGGCGAGCCGATGGGCATGCCCGGAACGGCGAGGCCGATGGCGTCAGGGTGCTCGGCAACGAGCCGCTTGATGTCCGTGCCCGGCACGTGGCCTTCGATGACGTAGCCGTCGATCTTGGCGGTGTGGCAGGAGGCGAGCTTGTCGCCGATACCAGCCTCGTGCTTCAGCGCTGCGAGCGCGCCTGCACCCGCTGCGTTCACCTTCACGACAAAGCATTTGCCTCGAGATGCTTGACCCAGGCGCCGCAGCAGCTGCAGGTCGCCGACTTCCAAACCTCGATGGAAGGTGCTGTATCGGTGGCCCGGACCGGCGCCAGCCCAAGGATCATGAACGAGAGCAGGAGCAGCATTCGTATCTTCATGGCTTGGTCCTCCTGCCTCAGCATGGATGCTATAAGCCGCGTCAGCAATTGACAATTTCGTTAATGTCAAGGTGACGCGGACGCCCTGGCAATTTTGGTCTGCGGGCTTACCTTTGGGTAAGACCGTCAACGGGTATCTCATGGATCTGGACAAGGAACGCAACCGCCTGACGGCCCGCGCCGTGCGCTACGGACGCGTCGGCGCCAATGTCGGCGGTGTGGCGGCGCGGATCGCCAGCGCCCGTCTGCTGGGGCTTGATCCTGACCGCGACCGGGAGGCCGCGGCTCTGGCAACTGCGCTTGGCGGCCTCAAAGGTCCAATCATGAAGGTGGCGCAGCTGCTCGCCACCATCCCCGAGGCGCTGCCGGCCGAATATGCCGCCGAGCTCGGTCAGCTGCAGAGCCAGGCGCCGCCCATGGGATGGCCCTTCGTGCGTCGGCGCATGGCGGCGGAGCTTGGGCCTGATTGGGAAAGCCGCTTCGCAAGTTTCGAGCGTGAAGCCGCGGCCTCAGCTTCTCTCGGCCAGGTGCATCGGGCGCGCGCCCATGACGGGCGCTCGTTGGCCGCGAAGCTGCAATACCCGGACATGCAGTCTGCGGTGGAGGCTGATCTGAAGCAGCTCGCCGTGCTGTTCTCGATTCATCGGCGCATGAGGCCGGCAATCGAGACCTCGGAGATGCGAGAGGAGATCGCGGCGCGCTTACGCGAAGAGCTCGACTACGATCTCGAGGCACGCCACATGCGCCTCTACGGACTGACCTTCGCGGGCGATCCTCTCATTCGCGTGCCGGAAGTCCTGGCCGAACTGTCCACCCAGAGGCTGCTCACAATGACGTGGCTCGAGGGCCGGAGGCTGCTCGACTACACGGACAGGCCCCTCGAAGAACGCAACCAGATCGCCCGGGCCATGTTCTGCGCCTGGTGGTACCCGTTCAGCCATTACGGCGTCATCCACGGCGATCCGCATCTCGGCAATTACACGGTGTTCGAAGACGAGGCGGGAAGCGCGGCCGGCATCAACCTGCTCGACTATGGCTGCATGCGCACCTTCGCACCGAAATTCATCCAGGGCGTGATCGACCTCTATCGCGGGCTGCTGACCCGCGACCGGGCGCTTGTGGTGCACGCCTATGAGACCTGGGGCTTCGCCGGCCTCTCCAACGAGCTGATCGACATCCTCAACATCTGGGCGAAGTTCATCTATGGGCCCATGCTCGAGGACCGCGTCCGCACCATCGCCGACGATCAAAGTGCCGGCATGTATGGGCGCCGGGAGGCCTTCAAGGTGCATCAGGGCCTACGCGACAAGGGGCCGGTCAAGGTGCCGCGAGAGTTCGTGTTCATGGACCGCGCCGCAATCGGGCTTGGCGGGGTGTTTCTGCACCTCAACGCTGAACTGAACTTCCATCGCCTGTTCGACGCCACCATCATCAACGTCGATCTTGGTGAGGTGGCGCGGCGGCAAAGGCAAGCCTTCACCGAGGCCCGCGTGCCCCTGCCCGAGGGGACAAGCTGAAAGGCGCTGTAAAGGTCACAACCCCCGGATTGCCCGCCGCACCGGCTTTATGCTATCGCCAAGCAGAACAGGGGCATTGAAAGCATAAGGGGAGTGGAATGCATATCGATCCAGCCGAATGCCATCCGGCGATGGACTACAGCGAGCATCAAAGGACCTACAAACTGTTTCTCAAGCTGGCGCTCTGCACGATCGTCGGTGTTGTGGTCTTGTTGGCGCTGTTGGGCGTGTTCGTGGTTTGACCTGCTCACAATTCCCCATCCAAAGGGCGGCCTAGTTCGCCGCCGCCAGCCACTAGACACGGACTTGCGCGCAAGCGCTCGAGAGCACCGGCGCTATCAGAGCCGACGGAGCTGCGATGACCACCATTGGCGTCCCCGCCGAAAGCCCTGACGAGCCTCGTATCGGGTTGAGCCCCGAGACTGCGAAGAAGCTCGTCAAGCTTGGGGCCAAGGTGTTGATCCGGTCTGGAGCGGGCCTCCGTTCCCATTTCTCCGACGAAGAGTTTCGCGCCGCCGGCGCGGAGATTGTGGCGACAGATGCCGACGCGGTGAAAGCCGCCGACATCGTGCTGACGGTCAGGCGCCCTTCCTTGGAGCTGGTCAATTCTATGAAGCAAGACGCCATGCTTATCGCCATGCTTGATCCTTACTCCGACGCCGAAGGCTTGCAAGCGCTGGCCAAGACCGGGGCGGCGCTATTCTCCATGGAGTTGATGCCGCGCATCAGCCGCGCGCAGAGCATGGACGTGTTGTCGAGCCAGGCTAACCTCGCCGGCTACAAGGCAATGGTCGACGCTGCTGCGGCCTTCGAGCGGGCGCTGCCGATGATGATGACGGCGGCTGGCACGGTGCCCGCTGCGCGTGTGTTCGTCATGGGCGTTGGCGTTGCGGGCCTACAGGCCATCGCCACGGCGCGCCGGCTTGGCGCCATCGTCACGGCGACCGACGTGCGGCCTGCGGTCAAGGAACAGGTGGCATCGCTCGGCGCCAAGTTCATCGCCGTCGAGGACGATGAGTTCAAGCAGGCCGAGACCGCGGCGGGCTACGCCAAGGAGATGTCCGAAGACTACAAGAAGAAGCAGGCCGCGCTCGTGGCCGAGCACGTCAAGAACCAGGACATCGTCATCACCACGGCACTGATCCCCGGGCGACCGGCGCCAAAACTCATCTCCAAGGCCATGATCGAAAGCATGCGTCCGGGCTCTATCATCGTCGATCTCGCAGTGGAACGCGGCGGCAACGCCGAGCTCGCCAAATCGGGTGAAGTGGTGGAGCACAACGGCGTGCGCATCATGGGCAAGCTTAATCTTCCGGGCGCGATCCCGGTGAATGCGTCGAGCCTGTATGCCCGCAATCTGCTCGCCTTCATCGAGCCGATGATCGACAAGAAGACCGGCGCGCTTGCCGTCAATTGGGACGACGAGCTCATCAAGGGCACGCTGATCGCGAAGGACGGGGTCATCGTGAATGCCATGATCGCCGAGCGCGCCGGCACTGGGGCACCGAGCGCAGCCGCTGCGTCGAACCGTTCGGCGCCAAAGGGAGGCAAGACATGAGGCGAGGATCTTTGTGGATCGCTTTTGCGGTCTTCGGGTTGGCGCTCCTGGCGGAATGCCTCGTCAGCGGTAGCGCCTATGCGCAAGCCGCAGCTGGCTCCGAAAGCCATGATTTCGTGTTCCGCTTCTCGATTTTCGTGCTTGCCATTTTCGTCGGCTATTACGTGGTGTGGAGCGTCACGCCGGCGCTGCACACGCCGCTGATGTCGGTCACCAACGCCATCTCCTCGGTGATTGTGGTCGGCTCACTTCTCGCCGTTGCTGTCGAGGCTGACAGCATCACGTCGGGCAGCTGGATTGCGAAGCTGCTCGGTTTCGCCGCGCTCATCATGGCGAGCGTGAATATTTTTGGCGGCTTCCTCGTGACCCAGCGCATGCTCGGCATGTATCAGAAGAAGAAGAAATGAGCGCGCCGCGAGGTAAGCAATGAGCTCAAATCTCGTCGCGCTGCTCTATCTCGTCGCCGGCGTCCTGTTCATTCTGGCGCTGCGCGGCCTGTCGTCGCCGGAGACCTCGCGGCGCGGAAATTATCTCGGCATGACCGGCATGGCGATTGCCGTGCTGACTACCCTTGCCGTGGCGAAGCCCGAGACGCCGCTCACCTGGGCGATGATCATCGTGGGCATTGTCATCGGCGGCAGCATCGGTGCCACGGTCGCGCGCCGCATCCCCATGACGGCGATGCCCGAGCTTGTCGCCGCCTTCCATTCGCTGGTCGGCATGGCGGCGGTGCTGGTCGCGGCCGGGGCGTTTTATGCACCGGAGGCGTTCGGCATCGGCACGCCCGGAGCCATTCATACTGCAAGCCTGGTCGAGATGTCGCTCGGCTGTGCTATCGGTGCGATTACCTTCTCGGGCTCGGTGATTGCTTTCCTCAAGCTTTCTGGACGCATGTCCGGGAAGCCGATTCTCCTGCCAGCGCGTCATCTCATCAACATCGCGCTGGCGCTGTTGCTTCTGTTCTGCGTCGTGATGTTCTGCCGCGAGCAGACGGCCGCCTATTTCTGGGCGATCGCGTTGCTGTCCTTTCTGCTCGGCGTGCTGATCATTATTACGATCGGCGGAGCCGACATGCCGGTCGTCATCTCCATGCTCAACTCCTATTCGGGGTGGGCCGCGGCGGGCATCGGCTTCACTCTTGGCAACACGGCGCTGATCGTCACCGGCGCGCTGGTCGGTTCTTCCGGCGCCATTCTCTCCTACATCATGTGTAAGGGGATGAACCGCTCCTTCATCAACGTCATCCTGGGCGGTTTCGGCGGCGAGGTGGCGGGACCCGCCGGGGGCGCTGAGCAAAGGCCGGTGAAGCTCGGCTCGGCGGAGGATGCCGCTTACCTCATGAAGAATGCGAGCAAAGTCATCATTGTGCCGGGCTACGGCATGGCGGTGGCACAGGCGCAGCATGCCTTGCGCGAGATGGCCGACGGGTTGAAGAAGGCCGGCGTCGAGGTCAAATATGCGATCCATCCCGTGGCCGGCCGCATGCCCGGGCACATGAACGTGCTGCTCGCGGAAGCGAACGTCCCCTACGACGAGGTATTCGAGCTTGAGGACATCAACAGCGAGTTCGCGCAAACCGATGTGGCCTATGTGATCGGCGCCAATGACGTGACCAATCCAGCCGCCGAGAACGATCCCTCATCGCCGATCTACGGCATGCCGGTGCTCCAGGTGTGGAAGGCCGGCACGGTCATCTTCAACAAGAGGTCGCTCGCGAGCGGGTATGCCGGCATCGACAATCCGCTGTTCTATCGCGACAACACCATGATGGCGCTTGGCGACGCGAAGAAGATGACCGAGGAAATCGCCAAGGGACTTTAACCGGCGTCGCGCCCTCAGCATCGCTGGCGGACCCAGGCCAAGATCTCTGGCCAGATAATCCGATGCGCACTCTGTCCAACCAGAACTCCGACTCGGAATAGCGTCGAGGAACGGCAGCACGGCGCCGGGGGGAACCACATCGCTTTCCGGGTCCCCCACGGCAAGCACCGGCGCCGTCACATTCCTTGCCGCCGCGGTTCTCTGACCAACGGCAAGCGTTCCCCGCGTAAAGGCATCCTTCTGATACAGGTTCACCACATCGGCGAAGAGCCCTCTGGGCATTGCCGATTCATCAAGGCTCCAGCGCTCGACCAGAGGTGCGTGCGCAGGGCCTCAGGGCTTGCCATGCTCGCGATCCCATCGCGCCACCGCCACCAAATAAAGCTCTCGGGCGAGGCTGTTATGCTCAGCGCATTCAGTAGTGTGCCGGGGTAGTTACCAACCCCCCCCGAAGCGCATTCGTGTGCGGGATCTTGCGAATGAGCGACGCGATGGCACCGCGGTCCTGGCAAAAACTGAGCGGCGCTTCCAGGAGCGCGAGACCGCGCACGCGTTCCGGATGGAGCGAGGCAAAGATCGCTGCAAACGTTCCGCCGAGAGAATGTCCGGTCAGGATCACGGGTTCGCCGATCGCGTCCACACATTCCAACAGGAAGCGGGCGGCGTAGGTCGAAAGGTCGTTCTCGGCATCATCGGTCCGGGATTCGGTCCATTCGAGAGCATAGACGCGAAATCCCATCTCGAGGTAGCGTCGCACCACGCTGATGGTCGGCGTGAGATCCCAGATGTACGGCTTCTTGATTGGCGCCGGAACGATCAGCAGTGTGGGGTGATTGTGCCGATCGCCATAGAGTCGAAGTTTGACCCCGGGCCGCTGCAGCACGAGCCGGAACGGCGTCTCGGTGCGCAGCATCGCAATACCGAGCGTGCGCCCATGCCAGCGGCGCATCTCATCTGCCAAAGCAAAGCCTGTGAATGCCGTTCCAAGAGGATAATGCACTATCAAGTTCAATTGCTTCTGATAAGGCGCGGCGCGGCTAGGGCCCCGGGAGCGCAAGGCACTTGCTCTTCTGGATTGCCGTTATCGAATGCAAACGCTTCTAGTCGGCTCACGTTCCGGCATTTGTTTCCACGGCACTAGCGGAACCTTGTAGTGCCGCGTAGTGCCGCCGCAATGATCTGTGTCTTTCGACCTTCTTCCCAGATTTTTTCCGGCATCGACAATCCGCTGTTCTATCGCGCCAACACCATAATGGCGCTTGGCGACGCGAAGAAGATAACCGAGGAAATCGCCAAGGGACTTTAGGTCCAGCCGACCCATGACGACGCCAAGTTATTAATGAATCTTGATTATTCCCGCTTTTGCCGGATTCAGGTCATGGCACAGCCTCATTGACCGTGTGTTTGGCCCCCCTATTACCGAGACTTCCCCTGACGTTAGGATCACACAAGGCTTCGAACGGAGCGGAACCCTATTGTTGCGCAAGCTGACTGAAGATAGGCGCGGCTCGCCAAGTGAGGCCCGCGCGCCAAGGACGCAGCGCCGCCGGCAGAGCCCGGCTGATGTGCCGCTGCGACACGGCTTGGCGTTCTAGCTCGATCGCAAATTGGTGATGGTCACGGCTCATTTAAGTGAGCAAAGAGCCGCGTGTCATCGTGTTGCTGAACGACTCGTTCAAATTTGGTTCAGCAAGAAAACCATAAAGAGAGCACGTCTCTTGCAGGAATTGATGGAAAGGCTTTGATCGTATCATGTTGAATCTCTTGCTCTCGCTTCTCGGCACCTACACCCTCATTTGCATTGGCGCCTGGGTGCTGCATCGCTATTTCCTCTATTTGCCGGACAAGAAGCGGTACACGCCGCGGGAAGTTGGTCTTGCCGATGTGAGGGAGATCACCTTCGAGGGTAGAGGCGGCGTCAAGCTCATCGCCTGGTATCTGCCGGCGCGCCGCAGCAAGCCCACTCTGCTCTATTTCACCGGCAATAGCGGCTCGGCGGCGAACCGCGCGCGCAAGATCGAAGCGATCGCGGCGAGCGGGTACGGCGTGTTCATGCTGAACTATCGCCGCTTCGGTGGATCTGGCGGCTGGCCGACCGAGGCAAACAATATCGCCGACGCTGTCGCCGCCCATGAATATCTGCAAGAGGAACTTGGCGTCGCGCCCCGCAACATCGTGGCCTATGGCGAATCGCTCGGCACCGGCGTTGCCACGCGGCTTGCCTTGCAGCGGTCGGTGAAGGCCTTGGTGTTGGAAGCGCCGTTCACCTCTGTGGTCGATGTGGGCCGTCAGGTCTGGTGGTTCCTGCCGCTTCGCCTCGTGATGACCGATCAATACCGCACCATCGATCGCATCGGCTCGGTCAAGGTGCCGCTTCTCATCGTGCACGGCGCGCGTGACAGCATGATTCCCGTGCATCACGCCCGCCAGGTCTATGCCGCGGCAAATGAGCCCAAGACCCTCGCTATTCTGCGTGCCGGAGATCACAACGATCTCTTCGACCACGGCGCCTGGCAGAAGGTCATCGCATTCCTCGATACGCGCGAGCCGGTGCGTCCTGCGATCGTCCACCCGGTTTACGTCGAGCCGGTAGCGCTCGCGTCCTAGAGGCCGCGAATCAAAAGTCCTCGGGCCTCGTCCCGAGGACTCAACTGCCAATTATGAGAAGAGTCGACTATGAGAAGAGTCGACGCGCCCTAGCGGGGGGCGCGGGGCGTACGCGGCCTTGCCGAAACGAGACCTTCGCGCTGAGCCTTCTTGCGGGCGAGCTTGCGGGCCCGGCGAATGGCCTCGGCCTTCTCGCGAGCGCGCTTCTCGGACGGCTTTTCGTAGTAGTTGCGCAGCTTCATCTCGCGGAAGATGCCTTCGCGCTGCATCTTTTTCTTGAGGGCCCTGAGGGCCTGATCCACATTGTTATCGCGAACGACGACTTGCACGCGCTCTCATCTCCGTTTCAGGGGTTGAGGAAATTGGAGTGGCCAAAAGCCATTCCGGGCCGGAACCAGCGGCCCCGCATCCACGACTGCTCTAACAAAAGAGCCGCGCATTGTCCAGAGACGGCGTGTCATGAACTCTTCGGAAAGATCCGGGTGGTGTGGCCCATCTTCCGCCCGGGCCTCGCCTCGGCCTTGCCGTACAGATGGACGGCGACGTCCGTTTCGCCGGCAAGCTCGCGCCAATGGCTCACGTCGGCGCCGATCAGATTGGTCATCACCGCATCGCTGTGGCGCTCAGTGTCGCCAAGGGGCCAGCCGGCAATGGCCCGGATGTGGTTTTCGAACTGGCTGACGAGGCAGGCGTCGATGGTCCAATGGCCGGAATTGTGCACGCGAGGTGCGATCTCGTTGACGAGCAGGCGAGGGGTCTCGCTTTCGCGTTGAAACATCTCCACGCATAGCACGCCGACATGGCCGAGCGCCTCGGCGACCTTGCCCGCGATGCGCCGCGCGTCCTCCCCGCAGTCTGCACTGATGCGGGCCGGCGCGCGGCTGATGGCGAGGATGCCGTTCTGGTGCAAGTTCTCGACCGGATCGTAGAACTTCACGCCGCCATCTTGCCCGCGCACCACGATGACGGAGATCTCTCGCTCGAAAGCAACAAGATGCTCGATGAGGGCGGGCTGTCCGCCAAGCTCTTTGAGCGCCGCGACCGCCTCTTTCTCGCTGCGGACCAGCGCCTGCCCTTTGCCGTCATAGCCGAAGCGCCGCGTCTTCAGAAGGCTCGGCAAGCCCACGCTGGCGAGCGCATCCAGCAGGCTCTGCTCATCATGTGCGTCTGCGTAGTCAGCCACGGGAATGCCGAGCCCGCGTATGAAGTTCTTCTCGGCGAGACGGTCCTGGGCGACGGCGAAGGATTTGGCTGGTGGATGCACGGGCGCTTTCCCGCCGGCGATTTCCAACGCGCGGGCCGGCACGTTCTCGAACTCGCAGGTGACCACGTCGACGCTTGCGGCGAAGGTGCCGAGTGCCGCCCCGTCCTCGAACAACCCGACCGTGGAATATGCCGACACCTCGAAGGCAGGCACGTTCGGCTCATCGGAATAGATGTGGGTCTGGAGCCCTAGTCTTGCCGCGGCGAGCGCGAGCATGCGGCCGAGCTGGCCGCCGCCCAATATGCCGATGGTGCTTCCCGGAGGCAGGGCTTCAGGCATTGTCCTCCGGAGCCTCGGCGACGCCGTCGGTCTGCGCCGCGCGCCATGCCATGACGCGGGCGGCCAGTGCCTTGTCGGACAGCGCGAGAATCTGAGCCGCCAAAAGGCCGGCATTGGCGGCGCCAGCCTCGCCGATGGCGAGCGTTCCCACCGGTACGCCGGCTGGCATCTGGGCGATTGACAAGAGGCTATCGAGGCCTTTCAGTGTGCGGCTCTCGATCGGCACGCCAAGCACCGGTAACTCTGTCATGGAGGCGGTCATTCCCGGCAAATGCGCGGCACCGCCGGCACCGGCGATGATCACCTTCAGCCCGCGCCCGCGCGCGCTGGTGGCGTAGTCATAGAGGCGCTTGGGCGTCCGGTGCGCCGAGACAATGCGGGTCTCGTAGGGCACGCGCAGCGCCTCTAGCACATTGGCGGCCGCCTTCAGCGTCGGCCAGTCGGACTTGCTGCCCATGATGATGCCAACGCCGGGCTTCTCATCGCTCATGTGAGGCTCATATGCGGAAGGTGGGCCTGGGCTTTGCGAAAAGCGGGGGATTTATAGGGTTGCGCGGGGCTTGGCAAGGAGATTGGGCCTGGAGCGGCAAACGCAATTGACGGACAATGAACGGGGTTCACTTCCGGAGGGCCCAGACATGATGAGGCTCTCTATCTTCTGGTCGTGGCCGCGATCCTCGTGCCGGTTGCGCTCAGCTATGGCGTGGACCCGGCGGCCACACTGGCCAAATTCATGACCATCATGGTCGAAGGGACCGACGAGACGCATATTTTGCGCGCGCTAATGTGCCTTTATCTCGGCATGTCTGCGTTCTGCGTCATCGCCGCGTTCACGCCGGAATGGCGGCACGTCGCCGTGATCTGGGCGGTTTTCTTCGTGTTATCGATTGCAACCGGTCTGGTGATCAGCCACATTGTCGATGGCATGCATCCCAAGCCGCATCCTTCTCGTTTACCTCGCGGTGGAAGTCCTCGGCGGACTTTGGGGTCTTGCGGTACTCGGCCGTGAGCGGCGGAAACTTTTCGCTAAGCGATGATGTCGGGCAAGAGCTGATCCTCGATGCGCGCGATTTCGTCCTTGAGGAACAGCTTCTTCTTCTTCAGCCGCTTGAGCTGCAGCTGATCGGCGCGACCGGATTCCTCCAGCGCGTTGATGGCGCTGTCGAGATCGCGGTGCTCTTGCTTGAGCTTGAGCAACGTCGCCCGGAGCTCGCGAATCTCCTCGCTCTCCATGGACGCCCCAGCTCCTCGTTATGCCTGTCGGGGACTCGCGAAAATTATCACGGCGACCCCAAGGCTGCGCAAGGCTTCTAGCACGGAGGTGCACTGCTGGCATTGGGCCCGAAGTGGGCCAGAGCGGCACCCTGACACGGGAGCGGTATTAGACAAAACGTCTCCGATTTGTCACAATAATCGGCCCTGGACCAACTGAGTCGGAGGTCTGAATATGGCGCTCGACGCACATCTTGTGGAGCTGTCCGAAAAGCATCGTCAGCTGGATCGCAAAATCGAAGAAGAGATCGCCAGGCCTACGGCCGACGATCTCAAAATCGCGGAACTGAAACGTCAAAAGCTGCGTCTCAAGGACGAAATCGAACGGCTCAAGCATCAGATGAGCCACTAGAGCGGAATAGACCCTTCCGCTTCACGAGGGACTTAAAGAAGCGAACATAAGCGTGGCTTCTCCGGCGCAGGCAAGCTCCAGGAGAGCACGCTCCTTTGGGGGAGCGGCTCGCTCTCGGCGCGCGAACTTGACCAGGATCAATGAGGCGTATCGAGCGGCGGGCTAGTCGTCGAACCTCCTAAAGAGGGGAGGGTCGCGGTGCCATCAAGCAGCTTGAAAGCGGCTCGGAGAGCATTGCGATCCGGAC
>DASZGQ010000118.1:0-10146 GCA_035938735.1 Methyloceanibacter sp. | reverse complement strand
CATGGCACCCAGAGAAAGAGCGCGAGCACGTCTGGAATGCAATTCAGGGTGAAGCTGTAGTGCCCGCGCTTGAACAGCTTCAGCAGCGCGCGCAACCGCATGCCGAACCAGAAATAAATCAGGCGGCCGCCATAGCGGTGGATGGTGAGCGCCGGCAGGCGAGGCTTCTTGCAGGCTCTCCGGCGGAAGCCAGAATGCTCGTCGGAGGGCTGTTTCTCGTAATCCGGCACGCGCTTCCAATCCCCAAGCGGCCACAAGAGGGTTTCGGAGGCGTGTTAGCCGCGATCGGCGGCGAAAGGAAGGCTTTTGCTTGCGCCAAGGCACCTCGGCGGGCGGGTGCGTCAGCCCTGAAGCGCCGCCTTCACCGCCGCGGCGAGCTCCTTCAGATCGAAGGGCTTCTGCAGGAACATGAAGTCCGCCTCCTTCTCCGACAAATTGCGGCGGAAGGCATCCTCGGCATAGCCGGAGATGAAGATGATCTTCACGTCTGGGCGTTCGCTGCGCAGATGCTTCATCAAAGTGGGGCCGTCCATCTCCGGCATCACCACGTCGCTCACCACAAGGTCGACATCGCCGTTATGGCTGGTGAACAACTGGAGCGCCTCGGCGCCGGTGGTGGCTTCGAGCACGCGGTAGCCGCGCTGGCCGAGCGCGCGGGCGGCAAAGCTGCGGACCGCATCCTCGTCCTCGACGAGCAGCACGGTGCCTCGCCCAGTGAGGTCCTTCGGCGGCTCGCGGCGTGGGGGCGCAGGCGCCCGCGCCCGTTCCGCTTCGCCGGCGACCTCGACATAGCGCGGCAGGAAGACGCGCATGATCGTGCCCTGCCCCAACTCGCTCTCAGCGAAGATGTAGCCGCCGGTCTGCTTGACGATGCCATAGACGGTGGAAAGCCCAAGCCCGGTGCCGCGCCCCACCTCCTTAGTGGAGAAGAACGGCTCGAAGATCTTTTGCATCACCTCGGGCGCCATGCCGGTGCCAGTGTCGCCCACCTCGATCAGCACATATTCGCCGGGCGGCACCCGGTGCTGGCCGAGAGCGAGCGACTCCCGCTCGGTGACATTGGCGGTGCGAATCATGAGCTTGCCGCCATTGGGCATGGCGTCGCGCGCGTTCACCGCGAGGTTGATGATCACCTGCTCGAACTGATGCAGGTCGGCCTTCACGGGCCAGATGTCGCTGCCGCTTTCGAGCTTCAACTCGATGTTCTCGCCGAGCAGGCGCCCAAGCAGGATCGACAACTCCGACAGCACGTCGCCAAGCTGCAGGCGCTCTGGCCGCAAGGTCTGCTGGCGCGAGAAGGCGAGCAGCTGGCGCACCAGCCCCGCGGCGCGGTTCGCGTTCTGCTTGATGTTCATGATGTCCTTGAAGGCGGGATCGGTCGGGCGGTGGTTCATCAGCAAGAAGTCGGAGAAGCCGATGATCGCCGTCAGCATGTTGTTGAAGTCATGCGCAATGCCGCCAGCGAGCTGGCCGATAGCCTGCATCTTCTGGCTCTGGGCAATCTGCATCTCGAGCGCGCGCTGCTCGGTCATGTCGATGGCGTAGGCGATCGCCGACTCGCTCTCTCCCTCGGCCCGCTCGACGGGACTGAGATAAACGCGCCCGCGCCGCTCATTGTCGCCCTCAAAGGCAATATCAACCGGCTCGATCAGGCCTTGTCCGGCAATGGCTGCGTCGAGTGCCTTGCGCAGGGTCTCGGCGCCATCGGCGTCGGCGAGGTTCGCAAGCGTCACCTTGCGCGCCGGTACGCCATCGACGGCACGACCGAACAGCCGGACGAACGCGGCGTTGGTGGTGCTGATAGTGCCTTCGCGGTCGACGGTGGCAATGGCGATGGGCGCAGAGTTGAACAGCCGCGCGAAGCGAAGTTCGGCGGCGGCGGCCTCCTCAGGCTCGCCCGGGGCGCGGTTGAGCACGAGCGCATGGGCAAGCCCGCCATTGCCGCCATAGCGCGGCAGGCAATGCAGGATGCGAACGGGAAGCGTGGTGCCGTCGACCTTCACGAGGTCGATGTCGAAGCGCCGCGTGGCACCTTGGGCGGCGCCGCGGCCAGCCCTGGCGATCAGCTCGGCCCCGTCCTCAGACATGATCTTGGCGAGCTTGAGCTGCCCTCCGGCAACATCGGCAAGATCCAGGCCGAGCCATTGGGCGAGCGTGGCATTGAGATAATCGATGGTGCCTTCGCCGTCGGCGGTGAAGAACCCTGCGGGGGCGTTGTCGAGATAGGCGATCGCCTGTTGCACCTTCTCGAAGCCGGCCTCCTGCCGCTCGCGGTCGGAAGTGACCTCATCGACCCGCCACACCACGAGGCCGCCTTTGCGGCCAGAGTCAGGGTCGGCAGGCATGGGCTGGACCGAGATGCGAAACCAGCGTGGCCGCACGTCGTCATCGATCTCTCCGAGCGGCGGCAGGCGGAACTCCTCGCGGAGCGCCCTGCCCTGCTGAGCGGCGCGCGCCAGGCGGAAGATCTGCTCGGCGAGATAAGTGTTGCCAGCGAAGGCGCGGTCGGGCGGCTGCGCCACCATATCGGGCTCGAGGCCGAGCAGGCTGCGGTAGGCTTCGTTGGCGTAGAGCACGCGGCCACTCTGATCGGCGATCAGAGCCCCTCCCGGTAGATTGTCGACGAAGGCCTTGGTGACGTCGTTGCGGACCTGGGCCTGCCCGAAATGCAGGATGCCCACGGCGCCCGCGAACAAGCAGAATACGCCGACCACGGCAAGGCCGCCTAGAATGGCAAGGACGAAGGGCTCGGCCATTTCGCGGGAGATCATAGCGAGGCTTACGGCAGCCACAGCAAGTCCAAGCGCGAGCGCAACCACCAAAGCGACATTGCTGCCGCGGCCGGTCTGGTCGGCCACAGGCTCGGCGTAGCGCGAAGGCGCGTCGATGTCGGTCATAGCCACAAACTACCCGATTCGATTTCAGTTCGCGTCGGACATTCTGATGTGGCGCGACTTTGTAGTCTGCCCGCGCAAATCCATGACGGAGCGGGTCATTGCCAGGCCGCGTTTTTGGGCCCGCCGTGCCAGCCCGAGCACGTTGGACTGCGCGGTAAAGCTCGCCCAGAGTGTCATATTGGCACCTCGGTTAACGGTTTATTAGGGGCGGCTCGCCAGTCTTTTCCATAGCCCCGGCCGCCGCGAGAGGCGCTCAGGAACGCGACATGCCCTCTACCGAGAACACCGAAAGCATTGTCCTTGCGCTCGCTGCGTTCCTGTTCGCGTTTGCGCTCACCTCGCTCGTGGCATGGGCCTTCAAGACCTTCGTACTCACGGGACGAGGCAGCGGGAGCTACATGAAGGGGCGAGACCGGAGGCTTGGTGTCGTGGAAACGACGTCGGTCGATGCGCGGCGCAAGCTCATTCTCATTCGCCGCGACAGGATCGAACGTCTGATCATGACGGGCGGCCCGGTAGACCTGCTGATCGAGACGGGAATCGAGGGCCACCCAAAGCTCGAGCAACCAGTCGGGGACGTGATCATCGCCAAGACCGATACGCGACCCGCGCCCGACTTGGGCAAGTCATGAGTCTGGTTCAAACAAAGGAAACCCGCCGATTCGGACGTGTCACACGGCAGAATTTGTGCTTGACCGTGACATTCGCGCAACGGTGGTTTCGCTTGTCCCCAAAGCCGAGTTGCGCTAGACAGGACGTCTTGCGGCCGCCCTTTGGCAGGCGGAGGACGTGACGCCGGTAGAGTCAGCCGCTCATGCCGTAAGGACGCCGGCAGTTCCCTGCTAATGGTCCGACACCGACTGGCTCCGGCCAGTCATGTCAGTCCCCCAAACACTCCACTCCCCGCCCCAAAGCGGGGAGTTTTTTATCCCCGTTAATTGGGCTCGCTCTAGCCTTGGTGCTTTGAAGAAGGGCTCATTGCATGCGCCGCCTTGTCGTGTTCCTCATTGCCGTCGCCGCGACGCCGGCACCGGCCGGCGAGATGCCGGACGGATTCGTCTATTTGCGCGACGTCGATCCCACCATTCTTCAGGAGATGCGCTATGCCGGCACGCGTAACTTTACCGGCCATGCCATCCCCGGCTACGACGCTCCGGAATGCGTGCTGGTCAAACAAGCCGCCGAAGCGTTGAAGGCGGTGCAGGGGGAGCTTCGCGAGAAGCAACTCACGCTCAAGGTCTACGATTGCTACCGACCTGCCCGCGCTGTCGCCGCCTTCGTCGCCTGGTCAAAACTCCCCGAGGACCCGAAGGCGAAATCCACCTACTACCCTGAGCTGGAAAAACGCGACCTGTTCCCGGACTTTATCGCACTCGTGTCAGGCCATTCCCGTGGCGCCACGATGGACCTGACCATCGTCCCGCTCACCGCAGGCGAGCCCGCACGCCCTCCGCCTGACGCGCCAACGCCCTGCACGGCTGCGATTGGCAAGCGCGCCCCCGACACCAGCATCGACATGGGCACGGCCTTCGACTGCTTCGACGTGAAGGCTCACACCGTGGTTCCGGGCTTGGACGCCGAGCAGCAGCAAAACCGGCAAATGCTGGTCGACGTCATGGCCCGCCACGGCTTCAAGAACTACGAGAAGGAGTGGTGGCATTACACCTTGGAAGGCGAGCCTTATCCCGACACGGTGTTCGACTTCCTAATTGAGCCGCGAGGATCCCAGCCATAGGAATTCGCAAATTGATTGGTCATGCCCGGGCGCAGTCCCGGGCATCCACGAATTCCGGACAACCCGAAAAACGTGGATGGCCGGGACAAGCCCGGCCATGACGAGCACTCTTTCGTTCTTTGGGTTATTCGTCGCGGTAGACGCGCTCGCGCCGCTCGTGGCGCTCCTGGGCTTCGACGCTCAAGGTCGCGATCGGTCGCGCGTCGAGCCGCTTCAGGCTGATCGGCTCTCCGGTTTCCTCGCAATAGCCGTAGGTGCCCTCGTCGAGGCGGCCAAGGGCGGCATCGATCTTGGCAATCAGCTTGCGCTGGCGATCACGCGCCCGAAGCTCGAGCGCCCGCTCGGTCTCGGTGCTCGCGCGGTCGGCGATATCGGCGTGCTGGGCCGATTCGTCCTGCAGGTGCTGCAACGTCTCCTTGGTCGAGCGGAGGATCTCCTCGCGCCAGGCGAGCAGCTTGCGCCGGAAATAGGCGCGCTGGCGCTCGTTCATGAAAGGCTCATCGTCGGACGGCCGATAGTCTTCGGGGATTTTACGCTTCGGCCGCATGAAAGCCTCTGCCAAACGCATGGTCTTCATTCCTCGGGCCTCAGGCCCCGTATCCCCTTGCCGGTTGAGAGCACCCACGCCCCCCGCCGGTCGGCACCGTATTTACGGAAGCGGCGTATCAAGTCAAGTGAGCAGAGGCCCTTGACAAAGAACCTTGAGCGGCGCCAGCCGATTCACCCGCGGCGGATAGAGTCAGAGCGTGATTACAGGCGAATGACGAGCCGCTGAAATGAGAATTACCGGCCGAATCACCAGCCCACGGGCTTGGGTCTTGAGCTCGCGCACCCCAATTCTTCGTCACCCGCCCAAGGCGCCAAGAGGCGCTAAAGGACAGCCAGAAGCGTGCCGATTTCCTCACTGACCCATGGCGCCGTCGATGCGTTCCGCAATATCGGCGACTTCGCGTCGGACCTCGTCGAGCCAACCGTCCGCCTCGGCGTCACCGGGCTTGCGCGCTCAGGCAAGACGGTGTTCATCACCGCGCTCGTGCACAATCTCATGGCCGGCGCCCGTATGCCATTCTTCGATGCGATAGCGCATGGCCGGGTGCTGCGCGCCTATCTGGAACCTCAGCCCGACGATCAGGTGCCGCGCTTCGACTATGAGCGGCACATGGCTGACCTCACCGCGACCCCGCCACAATGGCCGGAAAGCACGCGCCGCATCAGCCAGCTCAGACTCGCCATCGAATACGGGACGCAGAAATTCTGGAAGCGGCAGCTCGGCTACAATCGGCTCAATATCGACATCGTCGACTATCCGGGCGAGTGGCTGCTCGATTTGCCGTTGCTTGCGCTTGATTATCGTGAATGGTCGCAGCAGGCACTCGCGCAAAGCGGCGTCGCAAGCCGCAAGGCGGCGGCAAAGGACTGGCACGCCGCGCTCGCGGAGATCGATCCAGCGGCGCCCGCCGACGAAGCGGTGGCGCAGAAACTCGCCGATCTGTTCAAGGCCTATTTGCGCGACGCGCGCGGCGACAGTCACGCGCTCTCCACCCTTCCGCCTGGACGTTTCCTCACGCCAGGCGATCTCGAAGGCTCGCCGGCGCTCACCTTCGCGCCCCTCGATGCGAAGGAAGAGGAGAGCATCCCGAAAGGCTCGCTCTGGGCCATGATGGCGCGGCGCTACGAGGCCTATAAGACACATGTGGTGCGGCCCTTCTTCCGCGATCATTTCGCCCGGCTCGACCGGCAGATCGTGCTCATCGACGCGCTCGCGGCGCTGAACGGCGGGAAGCCGGCCGTGGCTGACCTTGAGCGCGCCATGACCGAGATTCTCGAATGCTTCAGGACCGGATCGAACAGCCTGTGGTCGAGCCTATTCGCACCGCGCATCGACCGCATCGTGTTCGCTGCGACCAAAGCAGATCATCTGCATCATACGAGTCACGACCGGCTTGAAGCGATCCTCGCTCTGCTCGCCGAGGATGCGATGGGGCGGGCGCACGATGGCGGCGCCGAGGCCAAGGCGCTCGCGCTTGCTGCGATCCGCGCAACGCGCGAGGGCATCGCCAAGCGGAACGGCGAGCCGCTGCCTTGCATCGTCGGCTATCCGTTGCCGGGCGAGACTATTGGGCGGCGGCACTTCGACGGCAGCGAAGCCTTTGCCATCTTCCCCGGCGACCTGCCCGCAAATCCCGAGACCGCGCTTAGGCATCCGCATGCCCAGCCTGACTACGTGCGCTTCGTGCGCTTCCGCCCTCCTGACCCGGTGCCGCTGCCGGCCGGTGGCTTTGCCCCCTTTCCCAACATTCGCCTCGACCGCGCGCTACAGGCGCTGATCGGAGACCGCCTCACGTGACGAAGCCACGCACGCCTGCCTCCTTCCGCCTCGATGAGATCGAGGTCGTCGAAACGCCGCTGCCACCGCCTGCGATCGCCACCGACGCAGTGCAACTGCCGGCGACCGTGCGGGCCTTGCCGGCGCTCGAGCGCGGCTGGCGCTGGGGCAGCATCCTGCTCGCCGCAGTTGGTGGCCTGGTCGGGTTCGCCTCTGTGGTTTGGCTGCACGACCTGGCGCGCGAGATGATGGCGCGGCAGGACTGGATCGGCTGGACAACCATCGGCCTGCTCGGCCTCGCCATTCTGGCGCTGGTGATGATCATGCTGCGCGAGGCTGCCGGCCTTGCCCGGCTTGGGCGCCTTGGCCGGCTTCGGCATGAGGCTGACGCCGCGGCGGTGGAAGGCGACAAGATGCTCGCGCTTGACGTGGTGAGCCGGCTGAAGCGCCTCTATCGCGGACGCAAGGACGTCGCCTGGGGGCTCGCGCGCCTCGCCGAGCATGAGGCCGATATCATGAATGCAGCGGAGCTGTTGCGGCTGTCCGAGCGGACCCTCGTCGCGCCACTCGATCCGCTCGCGCGGAGCATCGTAGCGGCCTCGGCAAAGCGCGTGTCGGTCGTCACCGCGGTGAGCCCCGGAGCGCTGATCGACATGCTGTTCGTCGCCGGCGAGAATCTACGCATGCTGCGCCGGCTCGCGACGCTCTATGGTGCACGCCCAGGGACGCTCTCTCTGTTCAAGCTTGCGCGCATGGTCGTCACCCATATCGTGCTGACCGGCGGCATCGCCCTTGGCGACGACGTGATCCAGCAGCTCGTCGGCCATGGGCTCACGGCGAAGCTCTCAGCGCGTCTCGGCGAAGGGTTGTTCAACGGCGCGCTCACTACGCGCATCGGCCTTGCCGCGATCGATGTTTGCCGGCCGCTGCCCTATATTGAGGTGCAGCGGCCGCGCTTTCGTGAGCTTGTGGCTGAAGTTGCCGGACTTTGCTAACGCTCGAATCGAGCGTTGCCTCCCGGACACAGCGCCAGTGGATAATGGGGATAAGCAATTCACGCCCTCTCGCACTCAGCAGGGCGTCATGTAGGATGACCAGGTGAGCGGACGGATTGTCGAAGGTGCTGACGGGATCATCCGAAGGTATCTGAGGAGCAATCCAAAGGGTGTCTGAGGAGGACTCCGAAGGCACTGGAGATTGTCCGAAGGCTCGCACGGGCTAGGCAAGCCCAAGGTTGCCCATTGCCATGGGTGGCTAAAGGCGGAGGGGTTAGCAAGCGCAGAGTGCCACGGCCTGTCGGCTTTGCCGCAATGCCGTGAGGTAGAGTCGATGGGGCTCTTTGCGCTGCAGGCTCAACCGCCGAACCCCGGTTCCAATCTGGCCAAGATTGGGATCGCGTCGCAGCCACGCGACGTTAAATAACGGGTCTAGGCCGGGATCACGCCGCCGCTTTGTGGGGAACCATGGAGCCGAGCGCGTGGTCCAGAGACCGAAAGGTCTCGCGGCGCCGAGACGATCGTCCCGAACGGGCGTGAGGCTCGACATCGCACAGGGAGGCGGGGCTTCGGCTCCGCCTTTCCTTTTTCTGCCTCCCCTCTCCGCGGCGATTTCGTCCCCTTAGCGAGCCTGTCCCGGTCGGCTAAGATGCGCCCGCCATGATCCAAACAGCGGAGGTGAGGGAGTAGGATGCGGAGCCGATCCCGCGTTGCGCCCCCGCTTGCCATGGCCGTGGGCGGGAGCCTCGCGCTGCTGCAAGGCTGCTCAACGGTCGAGCGCGTCACGGGCACGAGCAAGCCGGGTGCGACAACCGACGCCGCGGCGCGCTACGTGCAACCCCAAGATCCCATGGCGCGGCCAATTCAGGTGGCCTGGACCTCGGCGCGGGCGACCTATTGCGGGTTCATGTTCGACCCCGTGAAGCTCAAGAACGACTACATGGCGGATGAGAGCCGCAGGGGAACCGATCCCTATCAATTGCGGCACCTGTCGGAAGCCTACGACTATACGCTCAAGTCGGTCACCGACACGATCAAGGACGATCCCAAATATTGCAACAAGGAGCGTACCGACGCGATCCGCGCCGATCTGAAGCGTTACCTCGCCGGGGACTACGCGCCGACCGCCAAGCTTGTCCGCTAATGCAGGTTCGCGGACTGAGGCGCCGGCGATGTTCCCCTTGTCGCGGGCGTGGCGCCCTTGATCGCAGGTCCCTGCGGAGGAAGCGCGGTGAGGTTAGGCATGACGAGCGGCCAGCCATAGCCGCCGACGAGGGCCGCGAGCGCAACGCCAATGCCGACGATGGCAAGACCGATTTTGGCGAGGCCCTTCTCGCGCTGCGGCTTGAGTCGCGGCGGCAGCATGGGCGTGGCCAGGATTTCAACCACCTCGCCGGCAAGGATGGCCTCGAAGGCGGATTCGAGCCGGTCATGGGCGTCCTTCAACGCGTCGACGCGGCGGGCGATCACGTCGTCCTGCTCGAGCACCTTGTCGACGGCGCGGGTCTGCTCGCGCACGAGTTGGCCGTCGACATAGGCTACGAGCAATTCGTCACTGAGCTCGGTCATGGTCTTATCCTGCGGTCTCTTGGAATCGAATGTCTCGATGGATTTTGCCTTGATCTATGCCTGCGCGCCTTGAGCTCAGCCGATCGGCCAGGCTCGCGGTCGTCCGGATCAGGCGCGACCGGATCGTGTCTGGAGTTGAGTCGAGCACGCGGCCTGCATCCTCGTAGTCGAAGCCCTCGCCATAGACGAGTAGCAGCGCGCCCCGTTGCCGGGGTGGCAACTGGCCGAGAAAATTCGCGGTGAGCGCGTCGAATTCGGCGCCCTCGTTCGTAAACAACCCTTCGAAATCCTTCTCACGCGCCTTCGCCTGATGCAACGGATCGGCCTGATGGCGAAGGTCGCCAAGCCAGACCCAGTAGATTTCGGCAAATGCCCAACGATCGAACAGAGTACCGCGCTGATAGCGGTGCTGATCGTTCAGCATGCGCAGAAGGGCGCGGCGAAGCAGGGCCCTGCCCTCCTTTTTTTCACCGACCAGTACGTCGGCGAAGCGCTTGAGCCTCGGCAGCATGGCGATGAGCTCATACCGCACGGACTCGTCATGGATGTTCGACCACACGCCTTGTTCCCCCCGCCGCTTGGGTGAGTGCCGGCGATTTTCGTGTGGAGGGGCCTCTCTCCACG
>DASZGQ010000117.1:0-6752 GCA_035938735.1 Methyloceanibacter sp. | reverse complement strand
GATCGAAGCAGGCCCTCGACGATGTGAGCTTCGAGGTGTTTCCGGGGCGGGTGACGGCGCTGCTCGGGCCGAACGGCGCCGGCAAGACGACGCTGTTCTCGCTCATCACGCGGCTGTTCGACGCCCCCACGGGGCGCATCGAGATCGTCGGCAGGTCGGCGGCCGAATGGGGCAGCAAGGCGCTCGAGCCGCTTGGCGTGGTGTTCCAGCAGCCGACGCTCGACCTCGACCTCTCGGTGAAACAGAATCTGCGTTACTTCGCAGCGCTGCGCGGGCTGAGACGCAAGGATGCCGATGAGCGGATGGCGGGAGCGTTGGACGCCTTGGACATGAAGGAACGCATAAACGAGCGCGTGCGCGACCTGAATGGCGGGCACCGGCGGCGGGTCGAGATCGCCCGGGGCATATTGCACAGCCCGAAGCTTCTGCTCTTGGACGAGCCGACCGTCGGCCTCGACGTGCCGACCCGCACCGCCATCGTGAAGCACATCCACGAGCTTGCCCGGGCCGACAATATCGGGGTGTTGTGGGCCACGCATCTCTTCGACGAAGTCGAGCCCAATGACGATTTGCTGGTGCTCACGCGCGGACGCATCGTCGCGCGAGGAAGCGCGAAGGATGTGGTGGCGGAGACCGGCGCCAGCGATCTTGGTGGAGCCTTCAGGCTGCTCATCGGCGGCGATACCGAACAGGACATCGCCGCATGATGCATTATGTTCGCGCCTTCAACGGCATCGTCTGGCGGGAGCTGCTGCGCTTCCTGCAGCAGCGCGAGCGCTTTTTTGCGGCACTCGTCAGGCCATTGATCTGGCTCATCATTTTCGCTGCAGGGTTCCGCGCCGCGCTCGGCATCTCGATCATCCCGCCCTATCAGACCTACATCACCTATGACGTCTACATCACGCCCGGCCTGCTCGGCATGATCCAGCTGTTCAACGGCATGCAGACCTCGCTGTCGATGGTTTACGACCGAGAGATGGGCTCCATGCGGGTGCTCTTGACCACGCCGCTGCCGCGCTGGTTCTTGCTCGTGTCGCGGCTCTTCGCCGGCGTGGTGGTTTCCCTCTTCCAGGTCTATGTCTTCCTGCTCGTCGCTTATTTCTGCGGGGTCGAACTGCCCCCTTGGGGCTACGTCGCGGCTCTCCCGGCGCTGGTCCTGACCGGCATGATGTTCGGGGCGCTCGGCATGCTCGTGTCCTCGACCATCAAGCAGCTCGAGAACTTCGCCGGCATCATGAACTTCGTGATCTTTCCGATGTTCTTCGCCTCCTCTGCACTCTACCCGCTGTGGAAGATGCGCGAGGGAAGCCTGTGGCTCTATTACATTTGCGTCTACAACCCCTTTACCTATGCCGTGGAGCTGATCCGTTTCGCCCTCTATCTCGAAGTGAATTGGCAGGCGCTTGCCGTGGTGGTCGGATGCCTGCTCACGTTCCTTGGTCTGTCGGTGTGGGCCTACGATCCGTCCTTCGGCATCCAGCAGCGGAAGGTGGGAGCCGCCGCCGCGGCCTGATCTTCAACCGGTGGCGAAGTTCGCGGGATAGTGCTTGAGCAGGTCGGCGTAGATTTCCTCGACCTTGGTCGCATCGCGCTTTGTTTGCGGGATTGCGATCGGTACCACCGCCACCACATGGGTTGGCCGCGGCGCGAGCAGCACCAGCTGGTCGGCAAGCAGGATTGCCTCACGCGGATTGTGGGTGACGAGGATCGCCGTCGTCGGCCGCGCCGACCAGACTTGCAGGAGAAGACGTCGCAACCGGTCGGCGGTGCGCTCATCGAGCGAGACGAACGGCTCATCCAGAAGCAACAGGTCGGGATGGGGGGCGAAAGCGCGCGCGAGAGCCACGCGGCGGGCGAGCCCAAGCGACAGCTCCTGGGGATAGCGCGGCAGCATGTCGGCGATGCCGACGGCGGAAGCAAGATGTTCGAGCTCCGCGTTCGACATGGTCTCCGCGACGATCTCGATATTCTGCTTGACCGTTCGCCACGGTAAGAGTCGCGGCTCCTGAAACATGATGCCGATGCGCGTGCTCTCAGGCACGTGCACCGTGCCGACGAAGCGATTGTCGAGCCCGGCGACGATGCGCAACAGCGTGGTCTTGCCGCAGCCCGACGGCCCCATCAGGACCGTCATGCTTTGCGGCTGCACCTCGAGCACCAAATCGCGGATGGCGGGGATCCTCGTCCCGTCCGCCCCGATATGGGTCTTCTCCTCGATGCGGATTTCAAACTGGCTTGTTGCGCCAGCGGGTCGTGCGTCGTTCAAGGGGCTGCACCAGTAGATATTCGATTGTGAGCATGACGGTGACAAAGGCGATGGTGTAGCCGAGAATGGCCGTCACGTTGAAGAGCTGGAAGTTGAGGTGAAGCTCGAAGCCGACGCCATTTGAGCGACCGAGCAGCTCGACCACCAAAACGATCTTCCAAATCAATGAGATACCTGAGCGGGAGGCGGCCGCAAAATAGGGCTGAAGCTGCGGCAGGGTCACGTTGCGCAACTTGCTCCAGAACGACAGGCGGTAGGCGCGCGCCATCTCGTCGAGTCCTGGATCGAGCGCGCGGGCACCTTCGCGCATCATGACGATGGCGTTCGGGATCTTGTTCAGGGCGACGGCGCCGATGGCCGCAGCCTCGTTCAGCCCGAACCAGACATAGGCAAGAATGATGATGACGAGGGCGGGTAGGTTGAGGAGCACGATGAGCCAAGGATCGAGCGCGCGGTTCAGGGCGGCCGACTCGCCCATGGCGAGACCGATGACACTGCCGATCGCCATGGCCACCACGAAGGACGCAGTCACCCGCCACAGCGTGATGCCGAGCTCGGCGAGGAGGTCGCCGTGCAGCGCCTCGTTGAAGACATAGCGGAGCACTTCGACCGGCCCGGGCAGCAGCCGGCTTTGCGCGATTTCGGCGGCGATGAACCATACGAGCAGGAACCCCGCCACCGAGAGTAGGGAGACGAGCGGACCGCGGTATGAGCGGACCCCGGTCAGAGTGTCGGGAGGGGCCGCGCTGACGCTCAAGACTTGCCACCCTTCCAGAACGTACCGGGGGCAAGCTCTGCGCCGGGACCCACGAGTTTCTCTCCGCCAAGCTCGCGCAAGAACTGGTAGAGTACCTTGGCGTCCGACTTATTCTCGGCGGTGGAGCGCTCCGGAATGCCTTCTCGATATCGCCGCCTGAGCGCCTCGAAGGTCGCGTCGTCTGGAGCCTGCATCAGCGGCCGGATCACGTCCCAGGCTTCATTGGAGGTGGCGAGCAGCTCATCGGCGTTGGCGGCGGCGCGCAGGAAGCCTTCGACTGCCGGCATATGCTGCTTGGCCCAGGCCTCGCTGAACACATAACCGACCATGGCCACCTTGCCCTTGGCGCCGAGCTCGCTCACCACGTCCTCAACGCCAATCAGCTGCTTGAAGCCAGATGCCTCCAGCCTTGCAGCATAAGGCCAGAAGTTGAGCACGGCATCGACCTCGCCTTGCTTCGCCTCCTCGGCGAGCAGCGGCGGCGCGCCGAAAACTTGCTGCGTCTCGGTCCTGAGATCGAGATTGGCGGTCCTGAGCGTATAGGCCACGATAAAGAGCCAGCTTTTGTCGAGGGGTCCGCCGGCGACGCCAAGCTTCTTGCCCTTGAGATCCGCCAAAGTCTTGATCGGGGAATCGGCGGGAACCATGATGGCGCCAAGCGCCGTGCTGAAGGGAGAGAAGGTGAAATCGGCGCCACCGCTCCGCTCGCGCGACACCCACAGCCAGTCCGTGGCGATGATGTCGACCGAGCCGCCCTGTAATCCCACGGCAGTCGCTTCGATGCTGGCAAGCGGGACGACGTCGAGCTCGATCCCTTCGGCCTTGTCGAATCCGTTCCGCTGAATGGTGTCGATTACCCAGCTGACCGTCCCGAATTTGAGCACGCCGACGGTGACCTTGGTCGCCGCCTGGGCCGGCTCGCCGGTAGTCAACGCTACAATGGTGGAAATCACGAGGGCTAACAGAACTCGACGCAACGGGGACTCCTTCCGCGTTGTTTTTTCTTCAGTCCAGATTGCCGGGGTTCGCCACGAGATGAGCGGGCAGCTCCGATGCCACCCGGAAGCGGCAGACGCCCGTTCGCTCGAGCCGGCGAGGCCCGGAACTTGGTATGGCGCGTAACCGCGAGAGTGGCGGGGCATACTCTACTGATCCCGCCCAACTAAGCAAGATTTGCCAGGCATCATTGCCACTCTTCCCGATGTCTTTTGCCAAGGCCGATGCCCCTCACGATTATGCCGGAGCCTTGAGGCGATAGCCGTGGCCGCGCACGGTTTCAAGCAGGGGCTCGCGGCCCGGCGTGTCGATCTTGCGGCGGAGCCGCGCGATATAGACGTCGACCACATTGGTGAGCGGGTCCTTGCTATAGCCCCAGACCTGATTCAGGATGCGGGTGCGCGAGAACACCCGTCCGGGCGCGCCCATCAAAAGTTCGAGGATGGCGAGTTCCTTGGCCGTGAGCTTGATCTCTTCGCCGCCGCGCTTCACCTCGAGCAGCTCCCGGTCGAGCATGAGATCGCCCACCTGCAAGACGTTAGAGCTCGGCGCGAAGTGGCGCGCGCGGCGCACCAGCGCCTCGATACGCGCGAGCAGCTCGTCGAAATCGAAAGGCTTGGCAAGATAATCGTCGGCGCCGACGCGCAAGCCTTTGATCTTGTCCTCGAGCGTGTCCATGGCGGTCAGCATCAAGATTGGAGTGTGATCGCCTTCCAGACGCAGCCGCTGGCAGACGTCATAGCCGTGCATGTCGGGGAGCATCAAATCGAGGACGATCACGTCGAACTCGCCGGTCTTGGCGAGGTCGACCCCCTCGATGCCCGACGCGGCAACGGTGACGCCATGATTTTCGGCACGGAGCCCGCGGTCGATGAAGTCGGCGACCCGCGGCTCGTCTTCAACGAGGAGGACGTTCAATTCGCGGCCTCCGGCAGGGACGCCGGCAGAGCGACGATGACGGTGGTACCTTCACCCAAACGGCTATCCATTTCGATCCTTCCCTTGTGGGCCTCGACGATAGCCTTGGCAACGGGAAGGCCCAGGCCGAGACCTTCTTCATTGAGTTCGGCGGCATTGCCGCCCCGGCGAAACCGCTCGAAAATGCCTTCCAACTCCTCCGCAGCGATGCCGACACCGCGGTCGGAGACGCGAACCCGCACCTCGCCGCCAGCGCTTGCTATATCGACTTTCACCTCGCCTTTCGAATTCGAATAGCGGACAGCGTTATCCAAAAGAACCATGAAAAGTTGCCGAAGCCTTGCCGGGTCGCCATGCACGAAATCCTGTGCCGACCCGTTGGCATAGGTAATCGCCACGGCCTTCGGATCAGCGAGTACCTTGGCGTCGCCGCACACTTTCTCAAGCAAATTGCCGAGATCGATGGTCTGCAGATTGAGGCGCGCCGCGCCCGCGCCTTGGCGAGCGATGAACAGAAGATCGTTGACAAGCACGGACAGATGCTTGGCTTGCTCCACGATGCGGGAGATCGAGTTCTTATATTCCGCCACCGGCTTGTTCTTGCCGCGCAGCGCGATCTCGCCCTCACCGCGGATGATGGTGAGCGGCGTCCTGAGTTCGTGACTAATGTCGGCGAAGAAGGCCCGGCGGGTCTCGTCGACCTTGCGCAAGGACTGGTTAGCCTGGCGGAGTTTCTCAGTGCGCTCGGCCACCTGGTCTTCAAGATTGGCGTGCGCATCTTCCAGCGCCTGCTGATGGGACTGGAGATCCCCGGCCATGCGATTGAAACTTTGGCCGAGATCGGCAAACTCGTCGCGGCCTGAGATCGCGATGCGATGCGAGAGGTTGCCTTCGGCAAGCGCGCGCGTGCCACGCAGAAGCTCGGCAAGCGGCGTCCTCAGCCGCTGTAGCAGCAGCATCACGAGCACGAGCGTGACCAAGATCGCTACGACCGCATGAATCTGGCTAATCCGCTCGAGCTGGCTTAAGAGCCGCGCGGCATCGGCATCGATCCTGACGACTTCGGCGGTCTCGTCGGCGACGGCGACCTCGATGAGCTCATTCAGCTTTTTGTCGATGCCGCCCTTCAGCAATGCGATAAGCGTCGACCAGGCGACGTCGGGACGTCCGCGGCTGCGCAATTGCTCAACCTCGCCGAGCTGGTCGAGCGTATTCTGAAATTCGCTCTTGATGGCGTTGAGCCGATCGAGCTCCGCGGATTCCATCTTGCGCTCATCGGCGCCGACCATGGCGAGCTCGGTTTGGGTAAGGCGGTCAAGTTCGGCGAGGTCGGATTCGATGACCTCATGCAGGTAAGCCGCCCCGAGGGGCCGCTCGCTGATGCCGGTGAGAAGGGTGTCGGTCCACGCCTTGAACAGCTGCTGGCTATGCCGGGACAGCTGCAACTGGCGTTCTAGTTCCTGGTGGGCGATGCGCGAGCGGCTGAGATAGCTGTGGGATTTGGTCACGCCCCAATAGGCGAGCGCTGCCGCTGAGAGCGCCATGGTCAGAAGCAGGCCTGCGGTGATCAGAAGCTTGGTCTGGTAGCGCATGCAGGTATCGTCGCCTTCAGGAACGAGCTATGGCGAACGGGCAACAAGTGTAAGCGCGCCGTTGTGGTTAGGACAGACGTTACGGTCACTTCCCACGTTATACTGGGTTTTGTCATGGCAACTGAGGGGGGTCTTGCCGCCTGCATCCTAGGTTTTCACCTTTGTTCATGTACCATTCATCTTCGCCATGAGGAGTTCATGCCTTGGCAATCATTGTTGCCAC